>JAJUFW010000212.1 GCA_029263555.1 Alphaproteobacteria bacterium | reverse complement strand
GGCTATCTGCTGGCCAACGCGGCCGGCATCGGCCGGGGCGCCGTCGACGTGCTCATGGACCGTGAGCTGCCGGCGGAGGACCGGCGGCGCATCAAGGAGATCGTGCTGGCCCACGACCAGGTGGAGGGGCTGCACGACCTGAGGACACGCTCGTCGGGCACCACGCCCATCATCGCCCTCCACCTCGAGGTCGACGGCGAGTTGACGGTGAACCAGGCACACGATATTTCCGACGCGGTGGAGATATCCTTGCGCAAGGCCTTCCCGGGGGCCCAGATAACACTGCATCAGGAACCGGCCGGGCTCGACGATGACCGGCTCGACCACATCATCCACAAGAAGCACCGGACCTGAGCCCCGATTTCCCGTGTTTTGCTGATAAAGGGCCGTCGGCCCGACCGGCGGAACCGGTCCCTTGCAACCGACCCAACGAAGGAACAGCCCTTTGACCAAATCCGAGATTCTGCGCGTTCAGGCCTATCTCCGGGACAAGTTCCAGATGCCCTCCATCATCGTTCACCAGCGAACGAAGAAGGAGGACAGCGCCGAGGTGACGATCGGCGACGAGTTCATCGGCGTCATCTTCCGCGACGAGGAGGACGGCGAGGTCTCCTATGATTTCCACATGGCGATCATGGAGATCGACCTGCCCCGGGTCGCGGGCGTGTCGTAAGGCTTGTGCGTGACCGCCGGCGATCCGATGAGGGTCGCCGCGGGCGCAACCCTAGACCCGGAAGAGGCGCCCTGCGGGCCGTCCGGGCGGGGGGCGGACCGCTCCGCTGTGGACAAGGCGGGCCGGACCCTCTAACTAGGACCGACCCCGTTTCTGGAGCCGATCCCGATGACCGCTGCCCCGAGCCGCGCCAACCCGGCTGCGCGCATTCTTCTGGAAACCAAGGCCGTTCTGTTCCGTCCGGACGAGCCGTTCATCTTCACCTCCGGACGGGCCAGCCCCGTCTATGTCGACTGCCGGCACCTGATCTCGTTCCCGCGGGCGCGGGCCGCGCTGATGGACATGGCGGTCGACCTGCTGGCGCGGGACGCCGGCTACGAGGCGTTCGACGCCGTCGCCGGGGGCGAGACGGCGGGCATCCCGTTCGCCGCCTGGATCGCCGAACGGCTGTCCCTGCCCATGGTCTATGTCCGCAAGAAGCCGAAGGGCTTCGGCAGGAACGCGCAGATCGAGGGCAGCTTCCCCGAGGGCGCCCGCGTGCTGCTGGTCGAGGACCTGGCGACCGACGGCGGCTCGAAACTCAACTTCATCAATGCCCTGCGGACGGCCGGCGCGCAGGTTTCCCACTGCTTCGTCGTCTTCCACTACGGCATCTTCCCGCAATCGGTGGAAAGCCTGGCGGCCGAAGGCGTGCGGCTGCACGGTCTTGCCACCTGGCACGACGTGATCGAGACGGCGGAGGCCGACGGCTATTTCACGCCCGAGACGATTGCCGAGGTGCGGCGCTTCCTGGCCGATCCGGTCGGCTGGTCGAAGGCCCACGGCGGCAAGGAGGACTGACCCCGTCAGGACCCCGCCGGGGCGTCCTGGCGCTGGTAGAGAACCTCTCCGGCGGTCCTCCGGACGAGACGGACGGCATAGGGGGCGGTCAGGCGGCCGCCGCTTGCCATGTCGGGCCCGGGCTCCTGTTCGCGATAGGTGACGACGACGGCCTCGCCGCGCCGTTCGACCCCGGTGATCTCGACCCGGAAGCCGACGCTCGGGCGCGGTCCCAGCAAGACGGCGACGGCCATCGCGCCTTCGGGCAGCCGGCCCGGGGGCCGGCGGCCGATAAGCTGCCAGAGAATTCCCCAGCCGCGGTCGTCCCGCGCCGTCACGTACATTTCGGCCTGGGTGGCCGCGCGCGGACCGGACCATTCGCTGCGTCCGGCGGCATTGGCGACGGGGTCGAGGGCCTCGCCCGGACCTTCCGGGATCGGCACGCGCGGCACGATGTGGCTCTCCGCCCCGCCGCAGGCGGAAAGGGCCAAGGCCGCGCAGAGCAGCATCGCCCCCGCGAGCGCCCGGCCCGCCGCCCCATCCGGGGTACCGGATGGCGTCGGCCGGCCCCGTTCGGGACGGGCGTCGGTGGCGACGGGCATGGAAGCGACGCGAAGGCGCCGGGGCGGGAAGAAGGGAATCAATCGTCGATTCGGCGGGGTGGCGGAACCTTGCCGATCGCGGCCTCGATCGCGTCGGCCTGGGGCAGGCTTTCCTGCGCGCCGAGGGCGAGACAGGCCAGCGCGGCGCCGGCGCTCGCCCGGCGCAGGGCTTCCGGCAGCGGCAGGCCGCAATCGAGAGCGGCCGCCAGCACGCCGGTGAAGGCATCTCCCGCCCCGGTCGTGTCGACCGGTTCGATCGGCATCGGGTCCACCTGCCACAGGGTTCCGCCCTCCGCGGCGATCGCCCCCTTGGATCCGAGCGTCACGACGCAGACGACGCCGGTCTCCCGGGCGAGGAGCCGGGCGCAGGCCTCCGGCCCGGCCGCCTCCAGCCCCAGCTCGGCGGCGACGGCCGCGGCCTCCAGCTCGTTGACGATCAGGACGTCCAGCGCTTCCAGCGCGTCCCGCGGCACGGGCGCCGCCGGGGCGACGTTCAGGATGGTACGGGCGCCTGCGTCGTGCGCCCGCTGCAGGACGGCCCAGTTCTGCTCCGGCGGGACTTCCATCTGCATCAGCAGCGTGGTCCCGGCGCCGAGCGCGGAAATGGGCACGAGGTCGGCCGTCGTCTCCAGATTGGCGCCGCAGGCGACGGTGATGAAGTTCTCGGCCCCTCCGTCCACGCAGATATAGGCGACGCCGGTCGGCCGGCCGGCCTTCGCGATCCGCGAGGTGTCGATCCCGTTCCGGCGCAGATTCTCGATAAGGCGTGTGCCGAACTCGTCCTCGCCGACGCAGCCGGCCATCGCGACCTGCGCCCCGGCGCGCGCGGCGGCGACGGCCTGGTTGTTCCCCTTGCCGCCCGGCTTGGTCACGTAAGAGTCGGTCAGGACCGTCTCGCCCGGGCGCGGCAACGCCGGGACGGCCATGATCAGATCCATGTTGAGAGAGCCGAAGACGAGAATCATGGACGGGAATCTGGCTGGATTGGGACGGCCGGCACTTTAGGCGGAAGCACCGGCTCTGGCCAATCCCGAATTGCGACGGGCGTTGGCAAGGGGGGCGATCTGCAAGGTGCCCTGGATCCGGCCGGCTCGCCCTGTCGTTACGATCGGGGTATACGGAAGTGCCGATGCGGATCCTGCGGGGTCGGCGTTGATGGAGGAAGGAGAGCAGCGATGGCGCCAGTTCCGCCCGTGAGAGCGCCTGAGATCGACCGGGACGGTCTCGTCTGGTTCAACACCGCCGGTCCGCTCGGCCTCGCAGCGTTGCGGGGCAAGCTGGTGATCCTCGATTTCTGGACCTTCTGCTGCATCAACTGCATGCACATCATCCCGACGCTCCGGCGCGTCGAGGAGACCTATCCCGACGAGGTCGCGGTCATCGGCGTGCACAGCCCGAAATTCGCCGCCGAGAAGGATCCGGAGAACGTCGCCCGGGCGATCGCCCGGTACGGCATCGTCCATCCGGTGGTCCACGACCCGGATTTCCGGATCTGGCGCGACTATGCGGTCAGGGCCTGGCCGACGCTGGTCTTCGTGTCGCCGGGCGGACAGGTGATCGGCCAGGTCTCGGGCGAGCCGGATCCCGACCAGCTGCTGGAAGCGGTCGGCCGCATCTTGGAGGAGGCGGGGCGCAGCGGGACGCTCAAGCCTCGGCCGCTGCCGCTTTCGCCCCGGGATGAGCCGTCGGGCCGCTTCCGCTACCCCGGCAAGCTGAAGCCGGTGCCGGGCGGCAGGCGGCGCTGGGCGCTTGCCGATGGCGGGCATCACCAGATCGTGCTGCTGGACGAAGATGGCGGCGAACTCGCCCGGTACGGCAGCGGCGCCCCGGGACTTCGCGACGGGACGGCGGAGGAGGCCCGGTTCGACGGCCCGCAGGGGCTGGTGGCGGACGAAAGCGCGATCTATGTCGCAGACACGGGCAACCACGCGATCCGGCGCATCGACCTTGCGAGCGGCAGGGTCGAGATCCTGGCCGGGACCGGGCGGCGAGGACGGATCCTGGGCGAGGAGCCCCGGGAGGGCGCGTCGACGGCACTTGCCTCCCCCTGGGATCTCGCCTTGGCCGGCGGCCGGCTGTTCTTTGCGAATGCCGGAACCCACCAGCTGGGCATGCTCCACCTCGCCACCCGCCGTGTCGCGCGGCTGGCGGGGTCCGGTGCCGAAAACATCGTCGACGGACCGGCGCCGGAGGCCGCGCTTGCGCAGCCGAGCGGGCTCGCCCTCTCGCCCGACGGGCGGACCCTCTACTTCGTCGACAGCGAGACCTCCTCGGTTCGCGCTCTCGATCTTGAGAACGGCAGGGTCGAGACCCTGGTCGGAACCGGCCTGTTCGATTTCGGCCATGCGAACGGACCGTTCCCGGATGCCCTCCTGCAGCACCCGCTCGGCATCGGCGTGGCCGCAGGCGACCGGCTTCTGGTCGCCGACAGCTACAACGCGGAAATCCGCGTGCTCGATCTCATGGACCGCAGCGTGGCCGATCTCGACGGCGGCAGCTTCGAATGCCGCGATCCGGTCTGCCTGCCTCTGGGCGAACCTGCGGGGGTACAGGCCGACGGTGCGGACCGGGTGCTTCTGGTCGACACCAACAATCACCGCATCCTGGCCTACGATCTCGACAGCCGGAGCTACCGGACCTGGGCCGCATAACTGCATGTCAGGTGCGGCAAAGGTATAATGGACATCGCTGTCCCCGGGGATTAGGGTCCGCGCGCCCCCTTGCTCCCCGCGGCACGATGCGCGGGCGGCAAGGCGGCATTCATCCGGAAAGACGGGCCGGTCGAGATGCCGGTCCGGGACGGAAGGTCAGGCTAGGCTTGTGACCGCCCTCCGACGGCACGACGCGTCCGGCGGGGCGACAGAGGACTCGGGAATGCCCGGTGTGAATTACGAGGAGATTTTTCGCGGCGCCATCGACCGGCTGAAGGCCGAAGGGCATTACCGCTACTTCGCTGAGCTGGAACGACGTGCCGGGGCCTTTCCGACGGCGCTCCATCACGGGTTGGGGGGCGGCACGGAGGTCACCGTCTGGTGCTCCAACGACTACCTGGGCATGGGGCAGCACCCGGATGTCCTCGCCGCAATGAAGCAGGCGATCGACCAGTGCGGCGCCGGCGCCGGCGGAACGCGCAACATCTCCGGAACCAATTTCTATCACGTGGCGCTGGAGCGGGAGCTTGCCGACCTCCACGGCAAGGAGTCGGCGCTCATCTTCACCTCGGGCTACATCTCCAACGAGGCCGCGCTTTCGACGCTGGCGCGGGTGGTGCCGGACTGCGTGGTCTTCTCCGACGCGCTCAACCACAACTCGATGATCGCCGGCATCCGCCATTCGGGCGCCGAGAAGAACATCTTCCGGCACAATGACGTCGAGCATCTGGACGAGCTGATGAGCCGCTACCCGGCCGACCGGCCGAAGCTCGTGGCCTTCGAAAGCGTCTATTCCATGGACGGCGACATCGCCCCGATCGCCGAGATCTGCGACGTCGCCGAGAAGCACGGGGCGATGACCTATCTCGACGAGGTGCACGCGGTCGGGATGTACGGGCCGCGCGGCGGCGGCATCTCCGATCGGGACCGCGTCGCCGACCGGCTGACCGTTATCGAGGGAACGCTGGGCAAGGC
>JAJUFW010000686.1 GCA_029263555.1 Alphaproteobacteria bacterium | reverse complement strand
AGGGTCTTCATTTCCTCCAGCGCCCGTCCGGTGCCAAGCGCCACGCAGGACAGCGCGTCGTCGGCGATGGATACCGGAAGCCCCGTCGCGTGGCGAAGCACAAAGTCGAGATTGCCGAGAAGCGCGCCGCCGCCGGTCAGCACGATGCCCTTGTCGACGATGTCGGCCGCCAGTTCCGGCGCCGTATGCTCCAGCGCCACCTTGACCGCCTCGACGATTGCCGACACGGGCTCGGCCAGGCTTTCGGAGACCTGCCGTTCCGAGATGACGAGCTCCTTCGGGACGCCGTTCATGAGGTCCCGGCCCTTGATCTCGAGGATCCGGCCCTCGCCGTCCTCCGGCGGGCAAGCCGAACCGATCTCCTTCTTGATCCGCTCAGCCGAGCCTTCGCCGACGAGGAGGTTATGGTTGCGCCGGATATAGGCAATGATCGCCTCGTCCATCTTGTCGCCGCCGACGCGCACCGAACGCGAATAGACGATACCGCCCAGAGACAGGACCGCCACCTCGGTCGTCCCGCCGCCGATATCGACGACCATGGAGCCCGTCGGTTCCGTCACCGGCAGACCGGCGCCGATCGCCGCGGCCATCGGCTCCTCGATCAGGAACACCCGCCGGGCGCCGGCCGATTCCGCCGATTCCTGGATGGCCCGGCGTTCGACGGCGGTCGAACCGGACGGCACGCAGATGATCACCTGCGGGCTGGCGAAGGACCGCCGGTTGTGGACCTTGCGGATGAAATGCTTGATCATTTCCTCCGCCACCTCGAAATCGGCAATCACGCCGTCCCGCAAGGGCCGGATGGCCTGGATGTTCCCCGGCGTACGACCCAGCATCTGCTTCGCCTCGTCGCCGACGGCCAGGACCTGCTTCTTGCCCCTGACCGTAGCGATGGCGACGACCGACGGCTCGTTGAGGACGATGCCCCGGCCCTTCACGTAGACCAGGGTGTTGGCGGTCCCCAGGTCGATGGCCATGTCGGCCGAGAGAAAACCCAAGACGTTGGCGAACATGCGTTGCGGGATCTTTTCGTTAGCTGTGAATACAGCCGTTTCCGGAATCGAATCGGCGGCGGTAACGCGGAATCGTGACGACGGATGGTTAATACGTCGTTTCGACCCGCTCAGGCGAGTCTGATTTTTCAGCCCGTCGCAGGATCTGCCGAGCGGCGGCCAGCACCCTAACCCGACGCGCGCCTTTCCGAAAGACCTGGCTCAGGAGGCCCCGCCCTTGCCGACGACACTGGACCTGCCGCCCCTGATCGCGACGCCGGACGGTTCCGGGCTTTCCCTCGTCGCCCTCACGCCCCGGGACCTGCCTCTCGTCGGCGGCTGGCTGGCCCGCCCCCATATCGGCCGCTGGTGGGGGCCGCCGGAGGCGGCGCTGGCCGAGATCGCGGAAAGCCTCTCGGCGGCGACCGTCTTCCCCTATCTGATGGCCGACGCCATCGGCCGGCGGTTCGGCTATCTCCAGATCTATCACGCAAATCCCGATCCGTTCTGGGCCGCGTTCCCCCTGCCGGTCGAAACCTATGGGGTGGACCTGTTCATCGGCGACCAGGCGCTGACCGGCCGGGGCCTGGGCGCGCGCATCCTCGGCCTCGTCGCCGACTTCCTGTTCGGCCAACCGGGGGTCGCGCGCGTGCAGATCGACCCTGAGCCGGGCAACCGGGCCGCAATACGGTCCTACGAGAAGGCCGGGCTCCGCGCCTCCGGCGTCATCGAGACGCCGGCCGGCGCGGCCCTCT
>JAJUFW010000244.1 GCA_029263555.1 Alphaproteobacteria bacterium | reverse complement strand
GTTCGCGCCCGGAGACAATGTCGTGTCGACCTTCTTTCCGACCTGGCAGGACGGGCCGCCGCCGATCGGCGACTTCCGGACCGTGCCGGGCGACGGCGTCGACGGCTATGCGCGCGAGGTCGTGGTCAGGCCCGCGACCTGGTTCACCCGGGCGCCCCGCGGCTACAGCCATGCCCAGGCGGCGACGCTGACGACCGCCGGCGCCACCGCCTGGCGGGCGCTGGTCGTGGACGGCGGGATCAAGGCCGGCAGTGTCGTCCTCACCATGGGGACGGGCGGCGTCTCGATCTTCGCGCTGCAGCTGGCGAAGCGTATGGGCGCGATCGTGATCGCGACCTCGTCCTCGGACGAGAAGCTGGAGCGGCTGAAGGCGATGGGCGCCGATCACACGATCAACTACCGCACGCATGAGGACTGGGGCGAGCGGGCGCGCGCCTGGACCGGCGGCCGGGGCGTCGACCATGTGATCGAGATCGGCGGGCCCGGTACCCTGCCCCAGTCGATTGAGGCTGTCGCGGTCGGCGGCCATATTGCGCTGATCGGCGTCCTGACCGGCCGGGGCGGTGACATTCCGACGGCGAAGCTGATGGCGAAGCAGGCGCGGCTCCAGGGCCTGATCGTCGGCAGCCGGCGCAGCCAGGCCGACTTCGTCCGCGCGCTGGAGGCGACGGGCATTGAACCCGTGATCGACCGGAGCTTCGCCCTCGACGATATCGCGGCCGCCTTCCGCCACGAGGAATCGGGCCGGCACTTCGGGAAGATCTGCCTCGAATTCTAGGGCCGGCGTGGCGTGCAGCCCCGCCGGCCCGATCCTCACCGAATCTTCCGACCACGACGCTTCGTCCGGATCGGGGCCGATCGTCCGGTGCTCAGACGGCCGGCGCCTGGCGTGTACCGCGCCCGGTCAGCCGGTAGTAGGTGTGGGGCCGGAGAGAGCGCAGAAGCGGGCCGACGAGGGGAGCCAGTTCGACGCGGGCCGGCAGATGCACGACCCGAAGCCCCATGCTGCGCTTGAATTCGGCGATTCCGGGATTCTGCGGCAGGTCCCGCCCGCACATGAGTTCGCGGGCCTGCGGATGTCTGGCAGCGATCATGGTGCAGACGTAGTTCAGCCCCATCGCTAGGTCTCGTGCCCGACCCTCCCGGCCGACATACAGCTTGTCCTGATAGAAGACGCCGTCCGCCATCCAGTTCGTGCTGAAGCCCAGCAGGCGTCCCTGGTACAGCCCCGCAAGGATCAGGGCCCGCTGATCCTTGAAATGGGAGATGATCCATCGACGATACGCGGCTTCTCCGGGGACCGTATTGCTCGGGTTCAGGGCCTGGGCCTCGCGGGCCACGGCGTATCCCTGGTCCAGAAGGATGTCGGGCGTCGTGACGGCGACAAGATCGATCGTCTTTTCCACCTTCCTGACCTGGTTTCGCCGTTTCGCCGAAAGCCGCCCGAGATTGTAGCCGGCGAGATCGGGCAGCATGTATACGGGCATCTGCGCATTGGCGAACGCGGCGTCCGTGTTCGCCAGTCTCGCGCGGATGCCCCAGCAGGCGAAGACCGGCGCCGTGGCCTGTTCGGCCGACAGCTCGGCCAGGGGATGCACCGGCTGATAGAAGCCGGGCTTCAGCGCCAGCCAGAACCGTCCATGGTGCTCGACGATCCGGAACCCGAGGTCCGCCATCCATCTGGCGACGTCGATCTCGGTCAGTGGACGGAGAACGCCTTCGGTCCAGGGCACGAAGGCGTCAGTCCCATAAGCGTGCGCCGTCATCCGTGTCTCCATGGCAATGAGGATCGATCCGGGAAACCGCGCTCGGGCCGTCCGGCATCACCCCGGTTGCGTCCGGTACTCTCTCCAGGCGCGGTATCACCATCATCCCGTCCCCTGTCCTCTCCTGTGGGGAAGGCAAGCCGGTTCTCGTCGAAGCGAGAGACTGCAATGAGGTGGATGTGATAAGTTAACAAATATAATGATTTAGCGCGAAGGTGCAGTCAAATGCCCAATTGATCCGTTCCGTAATCCATCCGATCATGGTATGCTGATAAAATTGAAGCGATCGGTGCGGATAATATATTCTAGGGTTCTTGGTCGGGAAGAGTCTGTAACTGCAACAGGAATTCAGGTGAATTCATATATTGTTCGAGGGCTGAAGTAGATCTGCCGGGTGGTCATAGAACGGGCTGAATGCCTCGGTTGCGTTTCCATTCGTGCCCAGGGAACAGAAGCCGTTCGTCGCGGTCCGATTGCCTGTCAGATTGCAGGGAGGATGACGCCCGATGACAACTCTGCTCGTCGCGAGTGCCGGCGGACATTTGGCGCAACTTCATGCCCTGGCGAAGCGGATGGACGGCCTGGATGCCGACCGGCTTTGGGTGTGCCTGGACACGCCCCAGGCCCGGACGCTGCTGGCCGATGAGCGGAAGGTCCTTCTGCCGCCGGTCATGGAACGGGATGTCGCAGGGGTTCTTCGAGCCTTCGGCTATGCCCGCCGCATCATCCGCGGGAAGGAGCGCATCAGGTCGGTGATCAGCACCGGGTCCGCGATCGCGCTGGCATTCCTTCCCTATGCGGTGCTGTGGGGCATCGAGACGCATTACATCGAAAGCGCCGCCCGGGTGAGCCGCCCGTCGCTGACAGGGCGGATCCTGCAGCGCGTTCCCGGAATCCGCCTTTACCGGCAGTACCCGCATGTGGCGACGGGCAGATGGCGTTTCGGCGGGTCGGTGTTCGACGGCTTCCGCGGCATCGAGACCGAACCGAGGCCGGTAAGGCGCGTAGTCGTCACCGTCGGTGTCGGACGGCCGTTTCGGCGGCTGCTGGAGGCTGCCGCCAGGGTGATCCCGCCGAACGTGGAGGTGCTCTGGCAGACGGGGGATACCCCTATCGACGGTCTCGCCATCGAGGCCCGGCCGTTCGTGCCGGGCGCGGAGCTTGAACAGGCAGTGCGCGAGGCGGATGCGGTGGTCGCCCATGCCGGGTGCGGCTCGGCCCTGATGGCCTTGAGCGCCGGCAAGCATCCCGTGCTGATACCGCGCGATCCGGATCACGGCGAGGTGATAGACCGGCATCAGATCGAGATCGCGGAATGGCTGGCGAAACGCGGCTTGGCGACAAGATGCGACCCGGAGACTCTCCGTTTCGACGACATCGCAAGGGCCGCCGGCTTCGCCGTGGAAAGCCTGTCCGAAGTTCCCCGCTTCGACCTGGCCAGGCGCCGCTAAGTCAGGCCGTCCGGCGGGTCGCGGCCCGGCGCCGGAGCAGTTCGGCCTCCTCGTCCTCGAGCGGATGCCCGGTTTCGGGATCGGTGGCCCAGCTCTGGTTCTGGAAGGCGAGGAAAATGCCGATCCACCGGCCCGCGCCCGTCCGGACCAGGAGCGCGCCGTCCTGGTTCGGCGCGTTGAAACGGCGATAGGGGTCCCGGCTGCCCTGGTTCATGTGGACGTCGTGCATGCCCTGGTCGGGCGAAAAGCCGAACACGGCATCCACGCGGCTGCGGCGCGGCCCCCAGCTTTCGCCGAAAACATGGAAGCGCGCCCGCCCGTCCCGCATGGCCTCGCGCGTCAGGGCCGCCAGATAGTCCTGCAGATCATTGTCGGGCCCATCGCGGCGGTAGGGCGCCTCGGTCATCTCCTCGCGCCGTATCATGCCGCCGCGGACATAGTCGACGGCCAGCTCCGGGCGCTTCCGGCGGATGCTTCTCAGCCCTTCGCCCAGCATCTCCAGCCGCCGGACGAGCGGATGGTCGAACGGATCGCGGCGGGCATAGAGCAGGACGTGCGGCGGCTCGCTCGAACGGACGTTGATGGAGACCCGATAGGACTGCCCCGCGGCGACAAGCCGGACATGGACATGAGGGCTTTCGTCGTCGAAGCGAAGATCGGTCGGGCGCCCGATCAGCAGGCGGTAGTTGGAAAGGCCGCTCACATCCGAAACGCCCTGGCCGACGATCCCGCTTCCGAAGCCACTGGTCCGCCCTCCCGCATGTGCCGGTTCCGCCCGACGCCATGCTGCCACGAAGCGCACCCGATGGCGAGAAGGGGGCGGCCGGAACCGGAGCGGCCGGGTTGTCGTTCTGCCGGTACCCCGGGCACGGAACGAGGAAAGGGGGCTCTTGAGATGATCAAGGGGCACGGTCTCCGCACCGGCAGGGGCGACCGGCGATATGGGGCCCCGGGCCGGGGCGACGGCGGCTTCCACATGTCCGGCGGGGGCGGCGGGCCGCCTGGCGGCAGGGCGCCGCGCTACGAGGAATGGTCCCGCGCCGAGCTCCGCCAGCGGGCGGAGGATCTCGGCATCGAGAACGGCTCCGGAATGACGAAGCGGCAGCTCATCGACGCATTGCGCAACCGCTGACCGGGCGGCCGTGCGGCACGCGGCCCCGCATCCGTTCGGTGACGGGCGGGACGGCACCGCGCGGGGGAGGGATCTTCGCCCGGATTTGGCGCTTACGTTTCCGACGCATGGCTTCCATGCGTCGCGGCGACACGGGTTGCGGCATAAAATCGTTGACTTCCGGGACCCTAACGGCCACCTCTATGCTCGAATTCATAAGCATTCGGACGCTTATCCGCGTCGCTCCAGGCGGATCGCGCAGCAAGCTTCTGCGCAGGGTTCCGCAGGACCTCCTTTTGGAGACGTGACTGGCGAGGCAGCGACCCGCAAAGGTCGCCTGACCGCTGTTTCGATTCGGTCTCACGGATCGCCGGTCGTCCTGAGCGCGCGGTCGGGTGTCGGAATTTTCCCGGGCAGGGCCCCGGGGCATCCGCCGATTGTTCAACATCGAAAGGGAGAGGGCCGACTGATGGATCATCCGCTCGCGGGTAAGACCGTCGCAATTCTGGTTGCCAATGGATTTGAAGAAATTGAAATGACCGAGCCGCAGCGCGCGCTTCTTGGAGCGGGCGCCACGCTGAAGCTGGTCTCGCCCGAACAGGGGCTGGTGAATGGCTGGCACGGCAAGGCCTGGGGACATTACTTCCCGATCGACACCCAGATTTCCGAAGCGCTCGCGGCCGATTTCGATGCGCTCCTGGTGCCGGGCGGGAAGCGGGGCGTCGAGAAGCTGGCGCAGAACCCGCACACCAAGCGTCTGCTGAAGGGATTCCTGGACGGCAACAAGCCGGTCGCCCTGGTCGGTGACGCACCGTCGCTTCTGGTGGCGGCCGAGCGCGC
>JAJUFW010000581.1 GCA_029263555.1 Alphaproteobacteria bacterium | reverse complement strand
CCGCCCCTGCAGCCGGCCGTCCTCGCCGATCGGATCGCGCAGCAGCACGTGGTAGCCGGATGCGGCCGAGAAGATGCCGATCAGCTTGAGGTTGTGCTTCTGGTAATGAGCGTCGATGAGCTCGTAGACGCCGCTTTCGCGACGGATCGCGGGATCGTCGACGATGGCATCCATTCCGAACGCCATGCCGGTTTCGCCGAGGTGGTACGCGCCGTGGGTGAACAGCATGTCGAAAAGCCCGGCCGCAACCGGCTGCAGCTGCTCGAAGGGCGGGACGGTTTCCGGGCCGCGCAGATCGATCGTGATCTCGCCGCCGGACCTCTCTGCGACCTTCTCGATGAAACCCTGTGCGAAGACCGGAACCGCGTTGTAGCTTTCGTCCCAGCTCGACAGCATCGATATCTGCTCGGCACGGGCATCGGCGCCGGTCGCGATCGCGACCGCGGCGACGGCGGCAAGGGCTAGACGGCGAGACATCCTGGCATTCCTCCTCGGCAAGCTTGTTTTCTGAGGCTTTCTGCAGGTCGATCGGGGCGACCCTGCCAAGCCACCTTGTGCTTAAGAACAAAGCTTCCGGAGCCGAAGACCGTCAAGCCAAATTGCAGAATGCCGTTCCGCATAGCGGAAAAGTATCGGGACTCGGTAGTGGCCTTGGAAGGCCAGGCGATCACGATCGGGCAGGACCGGGGGTGATGCACGAGGCGACAGCCGGCCGTCGGCCGGACCGATAAGCTCTCGGCTGCGGGATCCGCCCGCAAGCCGGTTCGGCTTGCGATTAGCCGGAAAGGAAACTCGGGATCTTGCCGGAAGGGGCGTTCCGCAGGGCCCGGTTCAGGCCCCGGAAGGCCGATCCAGCTCCCGGCGGTATTGTTCGGCCTCCCAATGGGTCAGTTCATAGACCTGCGCGGCGCCCAGATAGTCGATCGGCGCAGTCGGATCGACCCGCAGCGCGACCTCGGCGAGGCACCGCGCCATCGCCAGGCCGCCCTCGGTCAGCGTGTTCGAGACCAGGACCCCGCGCCCCGGGACCAGGATCATTCCCGGCGGCGGATGGCCGCCTTCCATGGCGGACCGGATGGAACGGTCCAGGTCCGCCCCTTCGTCCAGCAATCCCAGCCGGCCTCCCAGAAAGATGACGTGGTCGGGGTAGAGCGGGCCGGCGAGCGCGATGCGCAGCGCGGCCTCATCCAGCGCCACCGCGTGGGATGCCGGATCGTTGGGCGGCCGGTAGGCGGAACCGCGGGCCAGGGTCGAGAGGCCTTCGAGGTCGGGCTCTCCCGTTCCGCGCGGCTCGACGGCCAGGGCGGCCGTGACGGCCTCGATCCTCTGGTCCACCTCCTCGACGCTGTCTCCGCTGACGACGATGCCGTGATTGCGCAGGATCAGGACGTCGGGTCGTTCGGGTGCGACGCGTGCGATCTCCAGGGCCAGCGGCAGGCCCGGTCTTCGATAGGGGATCATCTCCCACTTGAGGCGGGGAAGGCCGCTCATCCGCCGGGCGACCTCCCGGTCGGCGTCGCCCCGGACCGCATGCGCAATCGTGTTCACGCAGTGGAAATGGGCGACGACAGGCTGGGGCAGCACGGCATGGACGCTGGTCTCGATGGAGGGTCTGAGGCCGTGCGGGTTCATCTCGTGAACCACGAAATCGGTGGCCTTGTCGGCGCGAGGGTCGCCAGCCGCCAGGGCGGCGGTCAGCGCCGCCACCTCGACGGGTACGAAGATTTCCCGGTCCAGCGCCTGGGCGAGCCAGGTGCCGGAAGCCTTGACCCACATCGTCCCGTCGACCTTGCACGACGTGTTGCCCCCGGCGCCCTGGGTGCGCGTGATATCCGTTCCCAGCCGTGCCGAAAGTTCCTTGAGCGCCGCCGGCGCCGAAGCCTGATGCTGGACCACTCGCATTCCTCCCCATCAGCCGTCTGACAGGACCACGGCCGGCTCGCCGCCGTCCGGGCATGAAAGAACTTGAGCATTGTATGGCCATATCGCTTCATGTGAGAGCGATTTTCTTGCAAAAATGTCCATAGCTTGATTGAATTCGATCAAAATGACGGGCGCCGGGGAGGGCCGCGCGGACTTGAGCGAGGTCGATCGTCACATGATCATCAGGGACTTGCTGAAGGAGCGCCCCTTTGCCTCGGTGCGCGATCTGCAGAAGGTCCTGGGCGTTTCGGCAGCGACGGTCCGCCGCGACATCGACAAGCTGCACGGAACCGGGATCGCGCGGAAAGTCTATGGCGGCATCTCGGCCAAGGACGGTTTCGGTTCCGCGGGGCGTGCCTGGGCGCGCCCTTATGACGAGAACCGCGACCTGGCGGTGGAGGCCAAGCAGGCCATCGCCCGGACCGCCGAGACGTTGGTCCGCGACGGTGACTCCGTCATCGTCCATGCCGGCTCGACCTGCTATTAT
>JAJUFW010000283.1 GCA_029263555.1 Alphaproteobacteria bacterium | reverse complement strand
TTCAGGAACTATGCGGACTATGCGATGACGGGCGAGTTCCGCGCCGCGCTGGACGGGCTGATCGCCCTTGCCGGACGGTCCGTCCCGGCGATCATGTGCGCCGAGGCCGTCTGGTGGCGCTGCCATCGCAGGCTGGTGGCGGACAACCTGCTGGTCCGCGGCATCGACGTCCGCCACATCATGGGCCCGGGCAAGGTCGAGCCGGCCCGCCTCACCCCCGGCGCCGTGATCGGCGCCGATCTCACATTGACCTATCCGGAGGCCGATGACCCCGCGCCCGGTCCCCTGTTCGACTATGGCAACGACCGATGATGCCGGGTCTGTCACGTCCGTACGGAATGAAGCCCGGCCTAAGGATTGGAGGGGAAAGCCACACCTTGACCCTTAACTATACCTCTAAGTTTAAACTACAACTTACTGATTTAAAAAGATAAATTGACTTCGCGACCCCGCCGCCTTAAGCAGATTCGCGTCGGGGGCAGCCGCTCCGCTCATGCTTCGCGCCGCGGGCGCGGGTACGGCCGGTTTCCATCCTGGCAAGACCGTCATCCATCACCCCGCCCGATGCAGGCCGGACGGGACCGGTGCCTTTCTGCCGCCTGCCCTCTGGGTCGATCCTTCCATGAACCCTCTTGGCCTCTTCGCCCTGGCCGGCAGCATGTCGATGGATGCTTTCGCGGCTTCGATCGGCAAAGGTGCCTCGCTGCACCGGCCGCGTTTCGGCGAGGCGCTACGGATCGGGGCCATTTTCGGCATCGTCGCGGCCCTGGCCCCGCTGATCGGCTGGGCGGCAGGACTGGCGGCGAGCGACGTCCTCGCCGACATCGATCACTGGATCGCCTTCGCGCTACTGGCCCTGATCGGGAGCAAGATGTGCCTGGAGGGGCTGCGGCGTGAGACCGAGACCCCGCGTCCCCAAAGGCATTCGTTCTCCGTCCTGGTCGCGACGGCCATCGCAACCAACCTGGACGCGGCCGCCGTCGGCGTGACCCTGGCCTTCATGGAAGCCGACATCCGCTTGGCCTCGATTGCGATCGGCCTCTTCACCTTCGCCATGGCAACCATCGGGGCCCTGGCGGGCCGGGTGCTGGGCCCCCTGCTCGGCCGCAGCGCCGAGGCCGCAGGCGGCCTCGGCCTGATCGCGATCGGGTCGGGGATTCTCTATCAGCACCTGGCGGTCCTGTAGACGTCGCGGGCGAAATTCGATTCGCCTTCGCTCCACGCCGCTATTGAAAATCCTGTCAAGCCCCCCAATCTAGAAAATAACCGGACGCATGCGGATCCCCCCGCCCCCCAATACCGCATCCGATCCGGGTTACTCATAAGCAAGAATGCCGGATACCGTGGGCGGTTCGGCTGCCCCCGCCGAATCCGCCGCTCCCCCAAGGCGGAACGCCGGCAACATCAAGCCCTGAAGCCTTTCGAGGACTCAGGGCTTTTTTGTTGCGCGGAACGGGTGGAACGCCGCACGCTGACCGTCATCGGATCCAGCGTGGGGAGGCATTCCGCATGGCCGAATCGACCAAGGTCGCGCAAGCTGAACGCCAGCCGACGGCGCCTTCGCCGGCCGACTACGCGCCGGAGCAGGCAGCCTGCTCCCCAGGCACCCGCATCGATGCCCCAGCGCTGGCGGACGAGCTGACCGGCGAACTGGAGCGGCTTTCCCGCGAGCGGGAGCGGGATCCCATCTCCAACCCTGTCCTGCGGCTCGCCCACGAGATTTCCGAACGCGTCAAGGGCGGGCGGCTGGATTACGCCGCGCTAGAACAGCTGGTCCAATATCTGACGGTGGAAGGCTTCCGCAGCCGGGCAGCGCGGCTTCGGCGCTATCTGGGCGAGTTGGATCCTGCGGCGAACGAAACGCGCCTGCGGGAGGTCTTCCGCACCCTGGCTCGCCCGCGCACCCCCGCGGAGGCCGGGAACGATCGGGCCGATCTCGTCCGCTTCGAGCTGTTCAAGCAGCGGGTCGAGCACGAGAGCTTCGGCATCGTCATCACGGCACATCCCACCTTCAACCTCTCGACCCCGCTCATGCGGGCGCTGGCCGACCTGGCGACGGGGTTCGACGGCACCGGCCGTCCGCTGGGCGCGGCCGAGCGCGACCGGATCGAAGACCTGGCAAGACGTTCCGAGCATCGCCCCGACGCGGATATCAGCCTGGCCCGCGAACACGCCTTGTCCATGGAGGCGATCGCCAACATCCTGGCGGGGCTTCGGCGAGCCTACGACCTGCTGTTCCAGGTCGCGGCAGAGCTGTACCCGCGGCGCTGGACCGAGCTGAAGCCCCGGATCGTCACGGTCGCCAGCTGGGTCGGCTACGACCTGGACGGGCGATCGGACATCCGCTGGACGGACACGCTGTCCAAGCGCCTGCTGATCCAGGAGCGGCAGCTCGAACACTACATGGAAGAGGTCCGGGCGCTGCGGGCAAAAACCGGACGGCGGTCCCAGGACCTGCGCGAGATCCTGGATTTGATGGAAAGCCGGCTGGCTCTTGCCCTTTCCCAGATCTCCGAAGAGGTCGCGGTGTTCGGCACGGCCGAATCCGAGCGCTCCGGTGCGGTCAGCGCCCTCTCCCGCCGCATGTTCGAGAACCGGGCGCTCAGGCTCTCCGATAGCGGACTGCTGATCGGCATGACCGACCGGGCGATCGAGCGTGCCCGGGACCCCGAGGTCGTCCGGCGCTTGTGCGTTCTGCGGGCCGAGCTTGCGAATCACGGGCTCGGCATGGCGCATACCCATGTCCGCATCAATGCGACCCAGGTCCACAACGCCATCCGGAAGACCGTCGGGCTGGTCACGCCCCCCAACGATCCTCGGTACCGGGTGTCCTACCTCGAGAAGCTGGACGCGCTCCTGGACCGGGTCGAACCGGTCTCGGTCAATTTCGGTTCGGTCCTGCGCGAGCGTACCACGGTCAAGCGCCTGTTCATGGTAATCGCGCAGATGCTGAAATACAGCGACAGGACGGCGCCGATCCGCTTCCTGATCGCCGAATGCGAAAGCGCCTTCACCGCGCTGACGGCCCTTTACTATGCCCGGATGTTCGGGGTCGACGATAAGGTCGACATCTCCCCGCTGTTCGAGACCGAGAAGGCGCTTGAGGCCGGCAGCCGCGTCGTCGACCAGCTTCTCGAGAACCGCCATTACCGGGCCTATGTCCGCCGGCGGGGCCGGATATGCATCCAGACCGGCTATTCCGATGCGGGCCGATATCTGGGCCAGACACCCGCCAGCGCCTCGATCGAAAGGCTGCGGCTGCGTCTGGTGCGCGTCATGGCGAAGCACGGGCTGACGGACGTGCAGCTCATGATCTTCGACACCCATGGGGAGTCGATCGGACGCGGCGGGCATCCCGCAGGGTTCGAACAGCGGCTCGCCTATGTGGACACCCCGGCGTCGCGCGGGTTCATGGACGAACAGGGGGTGGCGTTCAAGCAGGAGGTCAGCTTCCAGGGCGGCGACGGCTATCTCTACTTCGTCAACCCGGTCTCCGCCTTCGCCGTGGTCTCACGGATCCTGGAACACACGCTCCGTCACGGCGACAACTCCGGCGACGACCCGTTCTACGACGAGGCACCGTACATCCGTGAATTCTTCACGACCGTGAAGGAGTTCCAGGTCCGGCTCATGGAGGATCCGAACTACGGCGTCCTGCTCTCGGCCTTCGGGGCGAACCTGCTGTTCCAATCCGGAAGCCGGGCGTTCCGGCGGGAACATGAGGACGCGACGGAGCATGAGGCCGCGCCGGCCTCGCAGATCCGGGCGATCCCGCACAACGCCATCCTGCAGCAGCTTGGGCTGCTGGCGAATTCGGTCGGCGGCGTCGGGGCCGCCATTGACAAGGACCCGGAAAAGTTCCGCGGCCTCTATCGGCGATCGGCCCGGCTCAGGCAGCTGATCGGCATCGTCGAATATGGGGAGGCCGTGTCATGCCCGGATGCCATGAAGGCGTATATCGACACGCTCGATCCCGGCTTCTGGATCGTCCGCGCCGCCGCCGAGAAGGATCCCGAACGCCGGCGGGACATGCTGGCGCTTGCGGGCTATCTGGACCAGCCCGCCCTGCACGAGCGGCAGAGCCGGATCTTCCGCCGGCTCTACCAAGATTTCACCATGCTCCGGGCTGCCCTCGAGACGCGGCCAGCCCCGGAGGGAGGGTTCGGCGGCGCCCCGATGGCGGACGAGCGGACGCGGCTGGCGCTCGTCCTCCTCCACGCGATCCGCGTCGCGATCATCCACGAGATTTATCTTCTGGCGATGCGCATCCCGGAATTCGCAAGCCGCCAGAACATCACCGTGCGGCAGCTGGTGATGCGGCTCGTGCATCTGGACGCGCCTTCGGTCATCAGGCTTCTGGAAGAGATATTCCCCATGACCGAGGCAAGTTCCGGGGACGAGGATTTCGGGGAACCGGCCACCTACCGGGGAGACGACGCCCAGAGCTACACCTTCGAGAACGAGAGGATCTTTCGCCCGATCCTTGGCCTTTCGATCCTCGTGCGCCGGATCTCGACGGCGGTGATCCACCGTATCGGCTTCCTGGGCTGAGCGGCCGACACCCGTCAGCCCGGGCCGGCCGCGCCCTGATGCGGCCGCCCGTCCCCCAGAAGCAGCCGAACGGCCAGCGCCAGGAAGATCGTCCCGGTCAGCCATTGCTGAACGCGGGCGATCTTCCGGTTACGGGCGAGCACCCC
>JAJUFW010000706.1 GCA_029263555.1 Alphaproteobacteria bacterium | reverse complement strand
GAGATGGAGCTCGGCCCATGCCGCATCGGCCGCGAAAGTCCAGGCGGCCAGCAGAAGCCCGACACAAAGCCGGACGCAGACGGCCCCGTTTCCCGAACCCGGCGAGCCTGCCCGCGAACATCGATATCGGCGGCGTAGCTGTTCCAGAACCCGCATGCGCCGATGCAACCCTTTCTTTGGGGCGAGAATTCGTCATCGGCCGCCGGCAGACACGCCCCGCGGCCCGCGGGCACAGCACGATCCTACAAGATTTTATAAAATTTTATTGAATTTATTGCGATTGGCGCCTATAGGCACGCTTAAGAAACGATCAAGGATCGTGGAGGGCGAGATGTCCAGATTTGTGCCCGTCCGTACCGCCGCCGTCTTCCTGGCCATCGCCGCCGCGACCGTCCCGGCGAGGGCCGAATTCGGCACGGCGAAGTCCATCACCTTCCGCAGCGCCTCCGACCGGAACGCCATGATCCAGGCGGAGAACATGCGCATCACGGCCGAGAACGTCTATTTCCAGCAGCAGCAATTGATCGACGCCCTACAGAGGGGGACGATCCTCAACAACCTGATCATCGTCAACCAATCCGGCAACGGGACGATCGATCTCAACGCGACCCAGACTTCAAGCGGGAATTCGACGATCAACAACGACATCGTCGGCGGGATCCGCTTCTAGCCAGTCCAGACGGCAATTCGGGTCCTGCTGGAGTCCGGTCCACGCCCTGACGTCACGGTGTCGGCGATGAATGCCCCCCTGAAGTCCGCGCTCGCCCTGGTGCTGATGCTTTCGGCTTGCGCCGTGCCTCCCGTCGGGGACCGTCCGGCTCCGATCCTGCAGGGGCCCATTCCGACGCTCACCGAGACGCCGGCGTCCCGCGCCCTGGCCTGCCTTGCGGCAAGACCGGATGCGCAGAACCCGGATCTCCGCATCGCGGTGGGAGAGATCCCGGACCGGACGGGCCGCTTCGACTACGAAGACCTGGGGTCGTTCGTTACCCAGGGGGCGACCTACATGATGATCAGCGCCCTCGCCGCCGCGGGAATCCGCCAGGTGAATCGTTCCACCGTCGGGATCGCCGAATGGGAGCTCGAGCAATCGATCAACCAGCGGCTGGGCGAGGGCCGGCCGGTCACGGTCGGCGATCAGGTCCTGACCTACCGTCCGATTCCACGCGGCGCCTTCACGGGATCCACCCATTACATCACCGGCGCGATCACGGAGCTGGACTTCAACGTCTTCCAAAGGTCCAACGAGGCCATGATCGGCGGCATCGGCGCCGGCATGCGCGTCTTCGTCGCCCGGGTCGCCGTCGATCTGGCCGTCACGGACACGAAGACGACCGAGATCGTCCTGTCCCGATCCTACCGGAAGCAGGTGGTGGGATACGAGATCCAGGCCAACATCTTCCGGATCTTCGACATCGGCAGCGGCGTCGGCCAGATCGCAGGCGAAGAGCTGATCGACGTGAACCTCACGACGCAGCCGAACGAGCCGTTGCAGGGGTCCGTGCGCTGGGTGCTCGAATCCGCGGCCTATGACATCGCAAGCGAGCTCTTGGGCACCGGCGCCCTGTGCGACGCCCATCTGAACGAGGCCGAGCGCGAGCGCCGGCAGGCCCGCCGCGGTAG
>JAJUFW010000517.1 GCA_029263555.1 Alphaproteobacteria bacterium | reverse complement strand
TCGAGCTTGCTGGCGAACTCCTGGAGATGCTGGCCGGGGCCGCGGAGAGCCGCAAGTCCTATGAGACGGGGGTAATGACCGAACGCGGGCGTATCGCCCGCGATATCCATGACAACATCGGCGCGCAGCTCATGACCGCGCTTCACAACCCGGCGCCGGAGCGCAAGGACATGGTGATCCGTGAGACCCTTCAGGGGCTGCGCGGCATCATCGACGACAGCGCGACCGAGGCCGCCAACTGGTCGGAAGCGCTTACCGACCTGCGTCAGGAGACGGCCGAGCGTCTGCACGCAGCGGGGCTCGACCTCGACTGGCGGGTCGACGAATCCATGTCGCTTCCGCTCGAAGCACAGACCTTGCATACGCTGCGTTCGATCCTGCGCGAGGCCGTGACGAACACGCTGCGTCATGCCGATGCGACCACCATGCGTATCTGCGTTACGGAGCAGGACGGCCAGTTCGTGCTGGACATAAGGGACGATGGCAAGGGGCTCGACGAGGGCGCGCAAAGGGAGGGCAACGGGCTTGCCAATATGCGCGCGCGGGTGGAGGCGCTCTCAGGCCGGTTCGTCGTTGCCGGCGCCGGACCGGGTCTTCGTCTCGACATCGCAGTCCCACTCGAGCCGAGCTAGCTGTTCGGAGACCGCTTGTATTCGGGCGGGCCATGCCAGGGGCGGACAATTCCTGCGAATTCAGCTTCCGCTGTCAGGTGCCGAAGGAGACCGTGCGTCTTTCGCCGCTGATGCGCCGGACTGCCGCCGCGCCCTTGCGAAACCGCGATCCGTGGCGATGAACCGTTCCAGCATCGGCACGATCAGCCTGACGGGATCGGCGACAGTTTGGCCAGTCTCGCGAGACAATACCTCGGCGTAGGCCGCGAGGTCACGGTGCAGAGATGCGGGCAGTTCAAGCGTGACCTTGACGGGCTTGTCATCGGGCAGCGGCCCCAGCTTCAACTTCGTCATGGTCAACCTCCGGCGGGCTCGAATACAAGATCTCGAGTGACAATGATCCTGACCGGGAAACCCGGCCGGATGGTCAGCGTCGGGGCGACCTGCAACTGGCGCTGGATGATCTGTTGTCCGGCCTGATTGATGGTGTCCTGCGCCCCGTCGCGGATGGCGCGAATCAGCCGGTCCTCGTCACTTGTCGCCAGCTCCGCGCCGACTGCGAGCAACGTCGATAGCCCGGCGGCTTTCATCAGATCCCACCAGTGGTAATCGACGCCATCCTCAAGGCCGGCATAGCCGGAAGCATCCGCACCCGGCAGGCGCTCCAGAACGATGGAACGGCCGCCCGGCAGGATCAGGCGATTCCACACCAGCAGGACGCGGCGCTGGCCGAAAGTCACGCCGTCATCGTATTGACCGATGATGCGCGTGCCCTGCGGGATCAGGAGCAGCGAGCCGGTCGGGCTGTCATAGACGTTCTCCGTGACCTGCGCCGTGATCTGGCCGGGAAGGTCGGAGCGGATGCCGGTGATGAGCGCGGCCGGAATCACCGACCCGGCCTGAAGGATGTAGGGCGATGCCAGCGGCGTGATGCGATCGGGAGCAACGATCTGCCGGTCCACCGGGCCGCCCAGGAATGCCGTGTGCCGGTCCTGCGCCCCGGCCTGGCCACCCTGGTCGAGGCCCGCAAGGCCGGACATGGGACCGGTTGTGGCTGCCCCCGTTGCCGGTGCGGTCTGGAAGAAGACGCGGCTCAAGCGGGCGGCTTCTTCCTCGGCGCGGCGGCGTTCCTCTTCCGGATCGACGGCGGGTGTGGCCATCACGGGCGGCGCGACGGGTTGGCCGCGCTCCTGGGCATCGAGGATCGGACGGCCAAGATCGCCGGGAAGTGCAGGCCCCAAAATCGGGCCTGTATAGTCGGACGGCAATTCCCTCAGGCCGTCCGCCGTCGGCCGGTTTTCCGTCGAATAAAGTTCCTCCCCTCCCGGTCCCGCATCGCGGGTCTGGAGCGCGTAGATCAGCGCGCCGCCGATGCCAAGCAGCGCAACGGCGCCGACGCCGGCGAGCATCTTGCGCGACAGGCGGGTGACGCGCGGCGGTTCGGCGCGCAGCCGCATCGGGGCCGCGGCGTCCGTGGTGGCGCTGGTGTCTGTCATGACGGCGATCCTCCGGTGGCGCTGGCGGGCCGCGCGCCGCCCGCCTGCCTTTGCTCGATGCGCATAATCCTGACCACCTGCTGCCGGTCGCCGCTGCCAAGGCGCAGCTCTGCCGCGCCGAACAGGCGGTCCACGATCAGGATGTTCTGGTGGATGCGGGAATTGACGATCTGCGGTTCGCCATCGGAACCGAGCACAAAGATCGGCGGCATCTCGCCCTGCACGATGCCGCGTGGGAAGACGACATAGACGCGGCGGCCATCGTCGAAAACGGAGATCGGCCGCCAGGGCGGGGTGTCACCGGCAAGGCCATAGCGATAGTTCCGTGCGGCCTCGGCCGGGATGACGGGCGCGGCCGGAACGGTCTGGCGCTGACCGGCAGGCGGTGCGGGATAGGTCAACAGTTGGATCGGTGGAAGTAGGAGTGAACGCGAGAATTCCGGTGCAGGTATTGACCTGGAGATTAGATGGGTGGATGACCCTGTGCACACTGAAGGCGGCGTTCGCTTCCTTGCTCAGGACTATGCCTTAGCGGTTTGCTCGCCTTCCTACCTGGAAAAGCTTGCTGGGGAGCTTTGCGAAGAGAACGCCTCAGCGGTGACGGCCATCAACGCCCTGAATTGGCCGGG
>JAJUFW010000077.1 GCA_029263555.1 Alphaproteobacteria bacterium | reverse complement strand
GGCAAGCCCCTGCGGGCGATAGCGGATCGCGATGCGGATCTGGCTGATGTCGCGCGTGCCTTCCGGCCAGGCGGGCGGATCGCCCGCCATGGCGGCGATTGATTCGGAATAGGGGAAGAGCTTCCGGGACAGGGTCGCGCCGGAGACGATCTGGGCCGCGATCAGGCCGCCGCGCCCATTCACGGTGAGAAGCGGCAGAAGCGAGGGGGAGTGGGCGGCGCTCAGGAGATTGTGCAGGACCGACGTGATGAAGACGGTCTTGCCGGCGCCGCTGAGGCCGGTGACCGCCAGCCGAACCGTCCGGTCCAGGAGAAGATTGGCCAAGTCGTGCTCCCGTCGGTTGCTCCCGCCCGCAGGGACGCGGGCGGTGCAAAGGTAGTCCGGATCCTGTCGCCGGGAAACGTTCCGCCGCGCGAGGCCGTCGGCGGAGCATCGCCGCTATCGCCGTCGGGGGACGGCGCGCCGCCGGCCTCTTCCGGCCCGTCGGGCGGCGCGAACACCGCGATCGCTGCCGGACGCACCCGGAACAGGGCCGGGGTCCGGGTCGTGATCTCGCCATCGGTGTTGATCGAGCGGGGGCGGCGGGTCGTCACCTCCACCTCGCGGCACCGGATCGTCCGAACCTCGCGCCACATGCCGTGCCGCCCCACCCGGAATGCCGGCCAGATCAGCGCCAGCTTCCACAGGCGGTCGACCTCGAGACTGTAGACGTCCAGGCATCCGTCGTCGATCCGGGCCTCCGCCTCGACCGCCATGCCGCTGCCGTAATAGCGGCCGTTGCCGACGGCGATCTGCATGGTCCGGACGCGGTGGACCTCCCCGTCATGGCGGATCACCGCATGGAAGGGGCGCGTTCCGGAAAGCGCCCGGATCGTCGCCACGGCATAGCCGAGTCGGCCCCAGCGGCGCTTCACCTCGCCCGTGAGCTCGCCCGTCATCCGGGCGCTGAGCCCCAGGCTCGCGACGTTGAAGAAGGGATGTCCGTTCACCTCGCCAAGGTCGATGCGCCGCAGATGCCCGTCCGCGATGATCCGGGCCGCAGCCTCGATATCGGCCGGGATGCCGAGCGTACGCGCCAGGTCGTTGGCGGTGCCCATGGGCAGGATCCCGAGCGGCAGCCCGGTTTCGACCAGGGCCGGGGCCGCGGCGTTCAGCGTGCCGTCGCCGCCCCCCAGGATCACCATCTCCACCTTGCCGGCCGATTGGCGGATGGCGTCCCGCAGCGCGTCCGGCTCCAAATCCGGCATCCGGTCGAGGGCGATTCCGCCCTGTTCGAGAATGTCGGCCGCCCGATCGCCCAGTTCTCCGCCGAGGCGGCTTTTCTCGTTGACGACGAGAAGGGCCCTGCGCGGTTGTTGCGGTCCGGACATTCCGATATCTCCCTCTGAGGCGGCCTAGTAACGTTGCGGGCCGGGGCAAGGTTTTTCCAAGGCATGCGTCATGGCGATCGAAGAAGCGGGCGGAACGGTGGCGACGGGAACGCCCTGTCCGGCGGCGAGGCGGCGATGATCCGCCCGGGACCGCGCAATCTCATCACCGACGTGGCCGGTCTTCGCGTCGGCAATGCCGAAGACTGGGCCGCCCGGACCGGGGTCACCGTCGTACTGCCCGAGGAGCGGGCCGTGGCGGCGGTCGACATCCGCGGCGGGGCGCCGGGGACGCGGGGCACGGATGCGCTCGATCCCGCTTCCCTGGTCGAACGGGTGGACGCGATCGTCCTGTCCGGCGGATCGGAATTCGGGCTCGATGCCGCGGCAGGCGTCGTCTCATGGCTCGCCGCCTCCGGCCGCGGGCTCGATGTCGGCGGGGTCCGGGTTCCGGTCGTGCCGGCGGCAATCCTGTTCGACCTTCTCAACGGCGGCGACAAGGACTGGGGGGAGGATCCGCCGTACCGCGCGCTCGGCCGTGAGGCGGTAGCGGCCGCCGCCGAGGACTTCCGCCTGGGCAATGCCGGCGCGGGACTGGGCGCGAAGGCGGGGCAGCTCAAGGGCGGGCTCGGCAGCGTATCGGCCGTCGATCCGGAAACCGGGGCGACGGTCGGGGCACTGGTGGCCGCCAATCCCGTCGGGTCGGTCGTCATGCCGGGGCAGGCGACCTTCTGGGCCTGGATGCTGGAGCAGGACGACGAGCTGGGCGGCCAGCCGCTGCCGACGGGACCTGTCGGCGGGGCGGATTTCAGCGTCGCAAGTGCGCTCTCCGCATCGGGCCGGGCGGGCGCCAACACGACGCTGGCCGTGGTCGCCACGGACGCGGCCCTGACCCGGTCCGAGGCGCGCCGCATCGCGATCATGGCCCATGACGGTTTCGCCCGCGCGATCCGGCCGGTTCACACGCCCTTCGACGGCGATGTCGTGTTCGCCCTGTCCACCGGCCGCCGGGTCCTGCCCGAACGCCGCGCGGTCGCCGTCGCGCGGCTGGGGGCGATCGCGGCGGACGCCGTCGCCCGGGCGACGGCCCGCGGTGTCTATCTTGCTGACGGGCTAGGTGACAAACCGGGCTATCGTGCGCTACACGGCGTTATGCTGCGCTGCAGCGGGACTTGATCCCGCCGGCGGATCCCGGACATCATCCCCGGCATCCGCCCAAGGGCTGCAGCGCCGGTAGACGACAGGGAGGTTCGAGATGCTGCGCCTTTGCCCGACCTTTGCCGCCGCCGCTGTGCTGCTGCTGCCGTTGACGGCCGACGCCGCCCGGAGCGACGCCGTCATCGGCATGACCCTCGAGCCGCCGCATCTTGACCCGACCGCATCCTCGGCCGCCGCGATCGACGAGATCGTCTATGCCAATGTCTTCGAGGGGCTGACCCGGATCGACGGGACCGGCCGGGTGGTGCCGGGCCTCGCGGAAAGCTGGACCGTCTCCGACGATGGGCTCACCTACACCTTCAGCCTGCGCCAGGGCGTCCTGTTCCATGACGGCACGGCCTTCGACAGCGCGGATGTGAAATTCTCCCTGGAGCGGGCGAAGGCGCCGGACTCCACCAATGCACAGAAGCAGTATTTCGAGCCGATCCGGTCGATCGAGACGCCGTCGCCCTATGAGGTCGTGATCACGCTCGACTATTCCGACGGCGCCTTCCTCTTCCACATGGGGCAGGGCGACGCGGTGATCGTCGCGCCGGAGTCGGTGGACGGCAACAAGAGCCATCCGATCGGCACCGGGCCGTTCCGGTTCGAACGCTGGCAGCCGGGCGACCGGGTCGAGCTGGTCCGCAATCCCGATTTCCGGGATCCGGACGGGATCGCGCTCGACCGCGTGACCTTCCGCTTCATTCCCGATGCGGCGGCGCAGGTCGCGGCGCTTCTTGCGGGCGATGTCGACGCCTATCCCAATATGGGCGCGCCCGAGACGCTGGCGCGGTTCGAAGGCGACCCGCGCTTCGTCGTCGATGTCGGCACGACCGAGGGCGAGACGGTGCTGGCCCTGAACTGGCGCCGGACGCCCTTCGACGATCCGCGCGTCCGCCAGGCGGTCATGCACGCGATCGACCGGCAGGCGCTGGTCGACGCCGCCATGTTCGGCTACGGGACGCCGATCGGCACCCATTTTGCGCCGCACCATCCGGCCTATGAGGACCTGACCGGGCTCTACCCCCATGATCCCGGAAAGGCGAAGGCGCTTCTGGCGGAAGCAGGATATCCGGACGGCTTCGAGACCACCCTCAGGCTGCCGCCGCCCTCCTATGCGCGGCGGGGCGGGGAGATCATCCGGGCGCAGCTGGCGGAAGTCGGGATCCGGGCGCAGATCATTCCCGTCGAATGGGCGCAGTGGCTGGACCAGGTGTTCACCAATGCCGACTACGACATGTCGATCGTCAGCCATGTCGAGCCGATGGACATCGGCATCTATGCCCGCGGTCTGGATTATTATTTCGGCTACGAGAGCGAGGCCTTCCGGCAGGTGATCGACGCGCTGGAGACGACGGTGGACGACAGCCAGCGCAACGCGCTCTACCGCGAAGCGCAGGAGATCCTGGCGCGGGATCTCGCCAGCATCTACCTGTTCCAGCTGCCGAAGATCGGCGTGCGCAATGCGGCGCTCGAAGGCCTTTGGTCGAACAGCCCGGTGCCGGCCAACGACATGACCGCGGTCCACTGGGCGGACTAGAGAGAGGGCCGGCCAGCCGGCGTCCCCGCGCATGCTCGGCTTCCTGACCCGGCGTCTGGCGTCGCTGCTCGCAACGGCGTTCCTCGCCTCCGTGATCGTGTTCGTCGTTCTGGAGGTATTGCCGGGGGACCCGGCGCTGCTGATGCTGGGCACGGAGGCGCGGCCGGACACGCTGGCCGCCCTCAGGGCCGAGATGAACCTCGACCGCCCGCCGGTCGAACGCTACTTCCTGTGGCTGGGCGGTTTCCTTACCGGCGATCTCGGGACCAGCCATACCTACAACGTGCCGGTCGCCGGCCTGATCGGGGACCGGCTCGCCGTCACCCTGCCGCTCACCCTCATGGCCCTCGTCCTCTCCACGCTGCTGGCGGTGCCGCTCGGCTTCCTGGCGGCGACCCGGCGCAACCGGGCGGGCGACTACGCGGTCATGGCCTTCAGCCAGCTGGGCGTCGCCATTCCGAACTTCTGGTTCGGAATCGTGCTTACGCTCGTGTTCTCGGTCACGCTCGGCTGGTTCTCGTCCGGCGGCTTTCCCGGCTGGGAAGGGGGACTCGGCCCCGGGCTGAAGGCGCTGGTGCTGCCGGCGACGGCGCTCGCGCTCACCGAAGCCGCGATCCTGACGCGCGTGACCCGCTCGGCCGTCCTCGAGACGCTTGAGGAGGATTACGTCCGGACGGCCCGCGCCAAGGGGCTGAGCCCGGCCCAGGTCATGGGCCGGCACGTCCTGCGCAACGCTTTGGTCCCGATCATGACCATCGTCGGCCTGCAGTTCGGGTTCCTGGTTGCGGGCGCGATCGTGGTCGAGAACGTCTTCTACCTCCCCGGGCTCGGCCGGCTGCTCTACCAGGCGGTCAACCAGCGCGACCTGATCGTGGTCCGGGACGTGGTGGTGCTGATCACGATCCTGGTGGTGGCCGCCAATTTCACGGTCGATCTGCTCTATGCGCTGGTCGATCCGCGCCCGAAGGAGGGGCGGGGCTGATGCGGCGGGCGCTCCGCCACCGCAGCCTGCTGATCGGCATGGGCCTGACCGGGATCCTGGTCGCGATGGCGCTCATCAGCCTCGCCTGGACGCCCTATCCGGTCGAGGGGGTCGACGTCTCGTCCCGGCTGCGGCCGCCGGGTTCCGCCCACTGGCTGGGCACGGACCATCTCGGCCGGGACGTCCTGTCGCTGATCATGGCCGGGGCCCGGAACTCGATCGCGGTCGGCGTGACGGCGGTCGGGATCGGGCTCGTGCTGGGTACGCCGCTCGGGCTGCTCGCGGCTGCGCGCGGGGGGCTGGCCGACGAGGCGGTAGGCCGGCTGACGGACGTCGCCTTCGCCTTTCCGACGGTGCTTTCCGCGATCCTGATCACCGCCCTGACCCATCCGGGCATGGTCAACTCGATCGTCGCGATCGGCATCTTCAACATCGCCGTCTTCGCCCGGGTGGCGCGGGGCGCGGCGCTTCAGGTCTATGGCCGGGAATTCGTCCGGGCGGCGCTGGCCCTCGGCCGCACGCGGACGGACGTGGCCCTGCGGCACGTACTGCCCAACATATCGAGCCCGCTGATCGTCCAGGCGACGATCCAGTTCGCCGTCGCCATCCTGGCCGAAGCCGCGCTCAGCTATCTCGGGCTCGGCACCCCGCCGCCGACGCCAAGCTGGGGGCGGATGCTGCTGGAGGCCCAGACCTACATGTTCGTCGATCCCCGCCAGGCGCTCTGGCCGGGGCTGGCGATCGCGCTCGCCGTCCTCGGGCTCAATCTTCTGGGCGACGGCCTGCGGGACCTGTTCGACCCGCGGCTTCGGATCCTGCGCCTAGGCTGAGGGGGCTCGGCTGCCCGCGGGCGGGCGGTCCCGGGCCTTCAGGGCTTCCGGGTCAGGCGCGCTTCGGCGATCGGCACGCTGTACTGGGGCTCGATGTCCCAGGGGAAGAAGATCCAGGTGTCCTGGCTCACCTCGGTGACGAAGGTGTCGACCAGCGGCCGGCCGGCAGGCTTGGCATAGATCGTGGCGAAATGCGCCTTCGGCAGCATCTCGCGGACGATCTTCGCCGTCTTGCCGGTATCGACCAGGTCGTCGACGATCAGCCAGCCCTCGCCGTCGCCCTCGACGGCCTTCAGGATGCGGGCCTCACGCTGGTTCTGGTGGTCGTAGCTGGAGATGCAGACCGTGTCGATGACCCGGCAGTCCAGCTCGCGCGCCAGGATCGCGGCGGGGACAAGGCCGCCGCGGGTGATCGCGACGATGCCCTTCCACGGGCCCATCTCGGCCAGCCGCCAGGCGAGCGCCTTCGCATGGCGGTGCAGCTCTTCCCAGCTAACCGGGAAATTCTTGTTCATGTCGCTCACGGTCCAAAACCCCTTGTCGACGGACGGGCGGGCTTATAGCCCGATCCGGACGGAGCGTCCATGGCGGATGCGGAAAAAAAGGGCCCGCCGCATTCCCCCTTGCGGGCGGTCTGCAGCCGGACCCCTCGTGTCAGGCGGAGATCAGCGGACGAAGATGTGGACTTCCGGACCCACGACATCCGGGCTGCGGGACGTGCTGACCGAAAGCCGGTTGGCCGGAAGGCCGAGCGTGACCAGGGTGCGCTTCACGTCCTCGGCGCTGGTGCGCGCGGCGTTCGCGGCGCTTGCGCTCGAAGCCGGATCGCCGCCTTCGGGGCTCAGCGCGACAAGCTCGAACCGGGCGTCCGACCGCCGCTGCAGGGCCTGGCTGACGGCCTGGTAGACGGCCTGCCGGTATTCGACATTCGGCCGGTCGAAGCGGATCATGACCAGCGGACGGCTGCTGGCCGCGGCGGTCAAGGCCGCGGGCGTCGCCGAAGCCTGCCGGGTTTCGGCCGGCGTGATGTTCACCGGCCGGGCCGGCGACGGGGCGGGCGGCGGCGCGGCGTTGAAGAAGGCCTGGTTCGCCAGGCTCGTGCCGTAGAGCTCGCCATTCGTGATGCCGACCTGCAGCGAGCGCAGGTTCGACCGCTCGGTCGCCAGGTAGGAGGTCTGGCGGTTGATGTCGTTGCTCACCTCGTTGAGCAGGCGGTCGATCTGGACGACGGTCCGGTTGACCTCGTCCTCCAGGATCGCAAGCTGGTTGTGATCCTCGTCGACGGCGCCGGCCAGGCCGTAGGTGGCGCGCACCGAGTCGAGCAGATAGGCGGCAACGGTGCTGTCGGCCGCGACGGTGCCGGCCAGCGTGTTCAGCCGGGCGACGCCCGAGCTCATGTCGTCCAGCTTGATCTGGGCGTCGCCCCATTGCGCGACCAGGATCGGGTTGCCGGGCGTGGTGCCGACCTGGAGGCGGGCGCTGATGCCGGCAATGATGCGGTGATATTCCTCGGCGTCCCCGACCGCCTTTGCCCGGATTTCCTGAAGCTGCTGGGTGCTGGAGGCGATCGACTGCTGCAGCTCGTTCAGGTCCTGCCTCAACTCTGCCGTGCGGCGGCCGACGACGGTCCCGGTCGAGACCATGGCCCCGGCGCCGGTGTCGACCGCCGAAAAGCTGGAGGGGGCGAAACTGCGCGCTCCGGTCGCTCCCCCGGCGGTCTGGCCGCCGATGCCGGCGCTGCAGGCCCCCAGCAGGAGGGCGGGCACCAGAACGGCCACGTGGAAACGGATTGCCGACATGACCGCCGCCTATCCTTCGATTACCGTGGTTGTGACGCCAGGAGCGGCGATCATTGCCAAGTCTATCCGCTGCAACATCTTTTTGATCCACCCCCGAATTTGCGCGGGATGGTACTTTCCCGGTCGAGGAAGGACAAGGTAGTTATGCTTTTTAACCAATCCGTTAACGCACCGGGTTTTCTGTCGAAATCTCGACGGACACGGGCCGGTAAATTTCGGGTCGGATCGAATGGAATTTCCGCCGGACAGGCCATGGGCGAAACTCAGCCCGCGCCACGCTCCCTCGACTTGGCATCCGCTCACTGATCATTGCCACGATGTGGCGGCGGTGTTCCAGGCGCTTCTCTCCCTCCCGACCATCCGACACAGACTTGCGACTCTCGCCGGACGGGAAACGCTGCCGGAAGGCTGGGCCGCCCGGCTGACGGTGCTGGCCTTCCTCCATGACTTCGGCAAGGCCAATCGCCGGTTCCAGGAACGCCGCGGAGGCCATATCGAGGAAGCCGTGCCGCTGGTCCTGACGGATCTCTGCGTCGACGCAGGTCTCGATGCCCTGGATGCCTGGGCATCCGGTCCGGAGGAATCGATACGCATGCTCGGCACGATCCTTGCCCATCACGGCCAAGTGCCGGAGCTTTCGGAGAGCTGTGCGGAGCGATGGCTCAAGGCGTGGGCGGCCGGCGATGATTATCAGCCGCTGGCCGTCGTCGCCGGGCTGGTCGACGAGGCGCGGCGGTCATGGCCGGAGGCGTTCGCAGCCGGGGTTGAGCCATTGCCGTCGGGGGCGCCGTTCTGGCACCAGGTCCTGGGCCTTCTGCAACTTGCCGATTGGCTGGGCTCCGACGATGCCGCCGATGCCTTCCCGTTCTCTGAAGCCGGCGGCCCTGACCGACGCGGTTTCGCTTCCGAACGGGCCCGTGCACTGCTGCGCCGGGTGGGGTTCGACGTCGCCCCTTTTCGCGCGTCACCGACGACGCCGGATTTTTCCGCGGTCAGCCCCTACAGGCCGAGCGAGATCCAGCGTGCAGTGGGCGAAGCACCCGGCCCGATCGTGGTGATGGAGTCGGAAACCGGCTCGGGCAAGACGGAAGCGGCTCTTTACCGGTTTGCCCGGCTGTTCATGGCCGGCCGGGTCGATGGGCTCTACCTGGCCCTGCCGACGCGGGTTGCCGCCTCGCAGATGGTTTCCCGGGTGCAGCAGGCCGTCGAGCGGATGTTCCCCGACCCGGCGGCCCGGCCGGTGGTGGTTCGCGCCCTCCCCGGCGATGCCGGGGCGGACGGGGTCGGTTTGCGCCGCCTTCCCGGCTTCGAGGTCGAGTGGAACGACAACCCGGACGAGGCCGAGCGTCGGCGCCGCTGGGCCGCCGAGGGGCCGAAGCGCTTTCTCGCCGCGCCCATCGCTGTCGGGACGATCGACCAGGCCCTGCTCGGCGCCGTGCGCGTCCGGCATGCGCAGATGCGAAGCGCCAGCCTTTCGCGCTCGCTCCTCGTCGTCGACGAGGTCCATGCCTCCGACGTCTATATGACACAACTGCTCCGCAACCTCCTGGCCCAGCATCTGGGCGGTGGCGGCGAGGCGCTGCTGCTTTCGGCGACGCTCGGCGCCGAAGCGCGCACCGGGCTGAT
>JAJUFW010000429.1 GCA_029263555.1 Alphaproteobacteria bacterium | reverse complement strand
CCGCGGAAGCCTTCCGCGCCTGGCTGAAGGCCGAACTCTCGGTCAGGGTCGCGTGACGACGCCCTAGGACGGGGAAAGGTGCGGGGGCGGCTTCCGCTCGAGGCCGCCCCCGCATCGTTGCCGGATCTGACGGCGCAGGCGGGCGGAAACCGCTCCGCCGGCGGCTCAGGCGAAGTAGCGGACCCTGATCGCGTCGATGGCGACGGCGATGAAGATCATGAAACCGCCGATCATGCCGACATAGAAGGAAGGGACGGAAATGATGGCCAGGCCGACCTGGATGACCGTCAGCAGCATGACGCCGCCCAGGACCCCCAGAATGGTTCCGCGCCCGCCGAAGACGCTGACGCCGCCGATGATCGGCGCAGCGATCGCGTAGAGCAGGTAGCTGGAGCCCTGGTTGGAGGTGATCGCCATCTGCCAGGACGCCAGCAGGAAGCCGCCGACACCGGCGAGGAAGCCGGAGATCGTATAGGTGATGATCTTGACGCGGTCGACGGGAACGCCGGCCGAGTTGGCGGCCGCGGCGTTGCCGCCGACCGCATAGATGGAGCGGCCGAAAACGGTCCGCTTAAGCATGAATCCGACAACGATCAGCGCGGCGACGTAGACCAGCGGCATCACCGGCCAGCCGCCGATGGTCGCCTGGCCGATCCAGACGTAGCCGTCCGACATGTTGGTCAGCGTCTTGCCCTGGGTCACGGCCAAGAGGGCGCCCTGCAGAATGATCATCATCGCCAGGGTCTCGATCAGCGACACCATCCGCAGCTTGGTGATGCAGACGCCGTTGAAGAAGCCGATGAAGGTGGCCGCGGCTACTCCGAGCAGCATGGCGATCCCCCAGGGCAGACCGAGATCGGAATAGGCGAGAACACCTACGGCCGAAGAGAAGCCCAGATTGGCCGGAATAGACAGATCGATCTCGGCGACCAGCAGCGGCAGCGCGACGGCCAGCCCGAGCATGCCCAGCACGGTTGCCTGAACCATGATGTTCTGAAGGTTCATCACCGTGAGGAAGAAGTCGTTGAAGAGCCCGAAGCCGAGCACCAGCGCGACCAGCCAGATCCACACGACGTTGTGCAGCACCCAGCCGATGTAGCGGTGGAAACGGAAGGTTTCAGCGGGTCCCGAAGAAGGCTGGGCGCTCATCGTTGCGTTCGTCATGTCTCGTTCCTGCTCAATAGCGCGTCAGGCCTGCACCAGGCTGCGCAGCCGCTCGTTCGTGATCTGGTCGCCGGACAGGGTCATGACGATGCGGCCGCCGCGGAATACGCAGGCACGGTCGACGCTGCGGACCAGTTCGTCGGTGTCCGTCGAAACGATGATGACCGACACGCCCGTGCGGCTGAGTTCGTCTATGATCCGGAGAACTTCCTGCTTGACCCCGATGTCGATGCCCCGGGTCGGTTCGTCGAGGATCAGCAGTTCGGGTTTGGTGGCGAGCACGCGGCCCAGGCAGACCTTCTGCTGGTTGCCGCCGCTCAGCGTATCCACGGCGACCGACGGGTCGGGGGCCTTGACGCCCATCTGGTCGAAATAGAAGCGGCTGATCTCGGCCTCGGCCGAGCGGTCGATCACGCCCAGGCGCGCGCGCTGGGCCATGGAGGACAGCGAGATATTCTCCGCGATCGACAGCTGGCCGACGACCCCGTCCCTGCGCCGGTCGTCCGAGAGATAGGCGATCTTGAGGCCGAAGGCTTCGCGCGGCGTGCGGGGAAGCGGCACGGGCGCGCGGCCGCCGAGTGCGATCGTGCCGCTGCTCGCCGGATGCAGGCCGAACAGCGTCCGCGCCAGTTCCTTGGCACCGGCCCCGGGCAGCCCGGTGAACCCGACGATCTCGCCCGGCATGATTTCGAAGGCGGCGACGTCCACGTCCTTCGCGCGAATGTTGCGGAGCGAAACGCCGCGCAGCATTTCGCCGTGCTCGGGGCGCTGCCGCTGAAAAAGCGCCAGCCCGCGGCCCAGCACCAGCTCGGTCAGCTGGCCGGAGGTCAGGGACGAAACCGTCTCGGCCCCGCCCACGAGACGTCCGTCACGCAGGACCGATACGGCGTCGCAGATCTCGAGAATCTCGTCGTTGTAGTGAGAGATGAAGATGAAGGTGACCCCTTGCGCCTTCAACCGCCGCATGAAGTCGAACAGCTGCTGCCGGTCGGGAACGGTGAGCGCCGCCGTCGGCTCGTCCAGAATGATGAGCCGCCCCCCGGAGAACATGGCCCGGAGGATGTTCAGCTTGCGCCGGGCCACCGCGTTCAGACGCCCCGCCAGCGCGTCGGGATCGATCCCCGACCCTTCCAGCATGCGGGCGGCCTCCTGCTTCAGCACGCGCCAGTTCACGATCCCGCGACGTCCGGGCCAGATGCCCAAAAAGAGGTTCTCGGCCGCGGTGATGTGATCCACGATCATCGGTTCCTGGGTGACCAGGAACACGCCGGCTTCCTCCATGGCGCGGACCGTCGGGTTCGGGATCTCCCGGCCGTTCAGGAAGATCCTCCCCGAGGTCGGGGTGCGTTGGCCGGAGATGAGCCCGACGAGCGTGCTTTTTCCCGCCCCGTTCTCGCCCAGCAGGCCATGAACCGTTCCACGTCTGACGACCAGGTTCACCGCCTGCAGGGCCGTCAGCGGTCCATAGCTCTTGCCGAGGTTCTCGGTGCGAAGCACCACCTCGTCGTCGGCGAGGGAAGACGTGTGCAAGACCATCAGGAGAATCCTCGTTGCCTCGGGTGTCCGGGCAACATGCCGTAATACGACTGAACGAAGCGGCCGCGCTTCCGCCGTGGCTTTCTTGCCACGAGCGGAAGCGCTGCCTCAACTCCGGGGATCAGCTGTACTCGATTCCCCATTCGTTCACGGCGATCGAACCCCAGTGCCGTTTATCCCCGGCATTCTCCGGGTTGATGACGAACGGCGGGATGACCATGGTCGGACCGGTCTTTCCTTCGACGATCTCCGCCTTTTCCCAGAAATACCGGTCATTCGCATAGGTCCCGAGCGGAACCGCCTCGCCCTTCAGGGAGTGCTCGGCAAGTAGTTCTACTGCGATTTCGCCATAGGCGATCGGATCCTGCGACACGCAGGCGTCCATGTAGCCTTCCTGGAGCCAGTTGAGCGCGGCGGGCTCGCCATCGATGGTGACGAAGATGACATGTCCCTCCTCGCCGACCTTCTTCCAACGCCCCCTCTGCTGCAGCGCCGTGGCGATGCCGCGTGCCGGGGAATCGCTGGGGGCGTGGACCGCATCCAGATCCGGATGCTCGGAGAGCGTCGACAGCGTGACCGAGAGCATCTGGTCCAGCAGGCCTTCGGTCGGACGGTCGATATAAGT
>JAJUFW010000501.1 GCA_029263555.1 Alphaproteobacteria bacterium | reverse complement strand
GCCGAAATCACGCAGCCGGTTGTCGACGCGCAGCTCGGCTTCTACCGCCGGGCGGGCGTGCCGGAAGCGGTGATCCAGGCCGGACTGCGGAACCTGGGGCGGTTCCGCGCCGTCGTCTCCGCCCTGCCGGCGGAATACAGGCGGATCCGTCACGGGGACGAGATCGGGATCGGCGGCCGGACCTGGCGCGTCATCATAGGGGAGGGGCACGCCCCCGAAATGGCGTGTCTCTACAGCCGCGAGCTGAACGTTCTGATCGCTGCGGACCAGGTGCTCCCGCGGATCAGCCCGAACGTCAGCGTCTGGCCGTCGGAACCGTTCGCGGACCCCCTTTCCGAGTTTCTCGCGAGCATGGAGCGCTTCCGCGACCTGCCGCGGGACGTGCTGGTTCTGCCGTCCCATGGCCTGCCGTTCCGGGGCCTGCACGCCCGCATGGACGAACTCGTCGCCCATCATGCGGAGCGGCTGGAGGAAACCCTGGCCGCGTGCCGCAATCCCTGCACGGTCATGGACCTGGTCGAAATCCTGTTCAGGCGGCCGCTCGACGCCCATCAAATGGCCTTCGCGATCGGAGAGGCGGCGGCGCACCTCAATCATCTGGAGCGACAGGGGCGTCTCCTCCGCTCCGCGGGAGCGGACGAGGTCTGGCACTTCACGCTCGGCTGACGTCCGGCAATAAGGCGCGGCTTATGCCTTGTGATCGGCGACGAAGGCACCGCGCCGGCCGATCGGCTTCTCCTTGCCGACCGTCGTGTCCCTCAGGGTCTGTCTTTCCATCTCGGCGTTCAGCTCGGCGCCCAGAAGCAAGATATAGGCGGATAGGTACATCCACATCAGCAGGATCACGACCGCGCCCAGCGATCCGTAGGTCTCGTTGTAGCTGGCGAAATTGCGGACATAGATCGAGAAGCCGGCCGAGCCCAGGAGCCAGAGCAGGGTGGCGACGACGGCGCCCCAGCTCAGCCATTGCCACCGGGCGCCGCGGCGGCTGGGTCCGAAGCGGTAGAGGACGGCCATTGCGGTCGCGATGATGGCGGCCAGTATCGGCCAGCGCAACAGGCTCAGCACCCATTCCAGCGTGCCGCCGATTCCGACCGCGGCGAAGACCGCCGGCATGACCACGACGCCGGCCACGGCCGTGATCGCCACCGCAACAGCGCCGAGCGTGAACAGAATGGCGGTCAGGTTCAGGCGGATGATGCCTCGCTTCTCCTGCTCGTGATAGGCGATGTTGAGGGCGGCGAAAAGCGTCTTGGTCCCCTTGGTCGCGCTCCAGAGCGCAAGGACGATACCGAATGCCGCGCCGAAACCGAGGCCGCCCCTGGGACCGGAGGCGACCTTCTGCAACTGGTCGTTGATGATCGTGAGCGCTTCCTGGGGGATGACGCCGCTCAGCGTCTCGGTCTGGTCGCGTACCTGGGCCGGGTCGGCGACTAGCCCATAGATCGACACGAGCGCGCCAAGCGCCGGGAAGAGGGCGAGGAGCCCGTAAAAGGCCACCCCGGCCGCGACGATGTCTATATTGTCGTTCGAGAGACATTTCCAGGTGCGGCGCAGGATCTCGATCCAGCCTCTCGACGGCAACTCTCCAGGGCTCCGCGCCTCCCGTCCGCGGTCCCCGTCAGCGATCGCTCCTTTCATGGCAGGTCGGGCTCCTGATCCCTGTCGGCCGTGGGCGAAAGCTCAACGGCAGCGGATGTCGGCCCGTTCCCGACGCTTGCGCGCCGGGCGTTCCTTTCCGATATGCAGCGCCTGTGATAACGATCACTGCGTGCTATCATGCGCCACCTAATGTGCTTTGATGCCGCTCCCGGGTGCCCGAATCGGGAGAGGCGTGACGCCAATCGGATCTGGCAGCCGAGGCTTCAGCGCGATTGCCGGGCCGGGTCGTAGCCCTCAATTCGTTCGTTCCGGATTTCCCATGATCAAACGATTTATCGTCGTTGCTGCCTTCTGTGGACTGTTGTTCGGCGGCCTGGTCTGGTTCAACAACTTCCGCGCGGCCGCCATTGCAGATTTCTTCGCCAATCGGCAGATACCCCCGGTCACCGTTTCGGCGGCCGAGGTCACGCGCCAGACCTGGCCCGATTATCTGCGGGCCATCGGCACCATCCAGGCCGTCGAGGGGGTGGAGCTGGCGCCTCAGGTCGCCGGCATCGTCAAGTCGATCACTTTCAAGCCGAACGATTCGGTCGAGGCGGGGCAACTCCTGATCCAGCTCGATGACGCCGTCGAGCAGGCGAACATCGCCCTCTACGAGGCCCAGCTTCGCCTCGCCCAGCGGACGCTGGAAAGGGTCTCGACCCTGCGCAGCCGCGGCAATGCCGCCGATGCCTCCTATGACGAGGCGGTTGCGCAGGTGGACCAGACGAGGGCCCAGCTGGAACAGACGCGGGCGATCATCGACCAGAAGAGCATCGAAGCTCCCTTCGATGGCATCGTCGGCATCGAGAGGGTCAACCAGGGGCAGTTCGTGACGGCGGGTACGCCGCTCGTCACCCTGCAGCGCCTCGACCGTGTCCATGTCGACTTCAGCCTTCCGGAAGCGCATATCGGCAAGGTCCAGCTCGGCCAAAAGGTCGAGCTCGAGATCGACGCCTATCCCGGCCGCACCTTCTCGGGCGAGATCACCGGCATCGACCCCAGGCTCAGCGCCACCAGCCGCACGCTCTCGATCCGCGCGACCTTGGACAATCCGGACGGCGCCCTCAGGCCGGGCGTTTTTGCCCGGGTCGCGGTCGTGCTGCCGGAGCGGCCGGACGTTCTGACGGTGCCGCAGACCGCCATCTCGTTCAGCCTTTACGGCGATACCGTATTCGTTATCAACGAGGTC
>JAJUFW010000235.1 GCA_029263555.1 Alphaproteobacteria bacterium | reverse complement strand
GGGCCGCGAACCCGACATGGCCCCGGGCGGCCTGGGCGACATCGTCATGGTGCCGCCCGTGATCGACGCCCGGAACCGGGGCGTGCTGCATGCGGTGCGGCCCTTCGTCCGGTTCACCGAAACGGGTGTCGTCTGGTCCGACGGCACGGAGATCGCCGTCGATGCCGTGATCTGGTGCACGGGCTTTCGCCCGGCGCTCGCCCATGTGGCGGGGCTGGGGATCGTTGGCGCAGACGGAAGGGTCGAGCTCGACGGCACGCGCTCGGTGCGGGAGCCCGGCCTCTGGTTCCTCGGCTATGGCGGCTGGACGGGCAAGGCCTCGGCGACGCTGATCGGCGTCGGCCGCAGCGCCCGCGAGACGGCGCGGCGCATCGCGGCGGCGCTGGACTCGACCGGCGGGGACCGGATTTCCGGAAGGGCGGCCGCCGTCGGCGGTTGAGCCGGCGGGATCAGGCGGCGCCGGCGTCGATCAGCAGGGCCAGCGCCCGATCCTCGGCAATGCCCTCGTCCGATCCGGCGACGAAAACCGCTGCCGTGCGGGCGCGGTTTCGGCCGACACTCCGGTAGACGGCGCCGACGCTTCCCGGGCCGCCTGCGGAGTGGCCGGCGACGGGGAGCGGTTCCGCCATCTCGGGCCGTATCATCGTACCCGTCATGAGGCCGAGCCCGTGGCCCGTCGTCGTCCAGGGCCGGCCTTCCAGGGCGCCGCCGATCGGATGGCGGTCGAGCAGCGCCGCCCGGGAGGCGGGCGTGAGCAGGCCGCCGTCCAGAAGCCGGTGAAGCGCCAGCGCCGCTTCCGCGACGGGACCGATGACGACGCCGTGAAAGACCCATCCGGGATCATAGTCCCGTCCCGTCCCGAAGACGATGAGGCGCATGTCCGCAGCCGTTTCGGCAAGACGGGCAACACCGAGGCCGAGCGGCGCCAGAACCAGTCCCCGCAGGGCCTCGTCCAGGCCCGAGCCGCAGGCGCCCTCGATCGCACGGCGGACGATCAGATAGCCGACATTGGAATAGGACCAGCCCGTTCCCGGCGGAAACAGCAGCCGGTCGGCAGGCACGCGGGCGAAGAGCTCGTCGTCGCTCCAGGGCGCGTCGCCCCGGGCCACGGCCTCATGATAATCGCGCAGGCCGCCATAATTGCCGATGCCGGCGCGATGCTGCAGCAGCTGGCGCAGCGTATAGGGCAGATCGAGCAGGGGCCGGTCGAGCGCGAGGTGGCCGTCCTCCGCAAGACGCAGCGCGCAGGCGGCGATCAGCGTCTTGGTGAAGCTCCACCACGGCACGATGGCCCGGGAAGCATCCCGCTCGAGCCCGCCCTCGGCATTCACGGCGGCTTCGTAGCTGACCGTCATCGTCACTCGTCTCCGTCCCTGCAGGTCATCCATCCTATCCGATGAGCGTAGGCCGGCTCGACCTCCGTTAATCCGAAAGCATGAGTGAAGCCTCGCCGGTGGGGCGTTATGCTTGCGGGAGGGCCGGTTCCGGCGGATCGGTCCCGGGAAAGGGGAAGCAGGCCTGGACGCGCCGATGACGAGACAGCTCGACGAAATCTTCGCCGCGCTCGAGCGGTCGCCCTTCCGGCGGCGATTCCGCCTGGGATCGCAGGAGGCCGCCTATCTTCGCGAGAAGGGAATGGCGGCCGTCCTGGCGCACGCCCGCGATTTCGTCGACCGGCGCCTGGCCCCGGCGCAGCCGGAGAAGGACGGAAAGCAGACTCCCTGGCGCGGGCATCCGGTCTTCATAGCCCAGCACGCGACGGCGACCTGCTGCCGGTCGTGCCTGGAGAAATGGCACGGCATCGCTCGCGGCCACGACCTGGACGAGGCGGAACGGCAGCATATCGTGGCGGCGATCGGACGATGGCTCGAAAGCCAGCGGAACCGGGGCCTCGCCCGCCGGCCGCCGCCTGCGCGCACCGTGCGGGAGCCGTTCCTGCCCGGGCTGTGCCCGGCGGACACCCAATCCGACGACGGGGGGACCGGTCCTAGGCCCTTGGCGTGACGGGCGGGTCGTGGCGGCCCGCGAGAGGCGACCGGCCATGACCCGCTCTGCCTCAGGCGACGAAGACCAGATCGTCGCCCACGACCTGGCCGGAGCCTAGCCCATTCGTGCTGAGCAGCGTCACGCTGTCGTCGTCGATCCCGATCACGGTGAGGTCGTCCACGACGGTCACCTCGAACTCCGCCAAGCGGTCGGCGTAGCCTTCGAAGACGAGTTCCTCGTCGGCCTCGAGATCCTCGATCGTATCGCGTCCGAATCCGTTTCCGAAATAGAAGGTGTCGTGACCCGGACCTCCGATCAGGTAATCGTCTCCGCTGCCTCCGTTCAGGCGGTCGTTCCCGGCACCGCCGTCGAGATAATCGTCGCCGCCCCGGCCGTTGTCCGCGAGGAAGCCGTCACCGTCGAGGAAGTCGTCGCCGATGTCGCCGATGAGGACGTCGTCGCCGCCCCGGGCATTGTCCGTCAGGCGGCCGCCATCGCCGTGCAGCGAAATCCCCGTGAACGGGTTGCCTCGGCTGTCGGCAATGAGGACATCGTTGCCGCCTCTCGCGTTCCCGGACAGGATGAACGCATCGCCCCAGATGTCGCCGCCTGCGGCCGTGCCGGTGATGTGGTCGTCCCCGCCCTTGGCCCAATCGGTCATCTCCTGGGCGTCGCCGTAGATCGTATCCCCAACGCCGTCGATGCGGTCGTCCCCGCCTCTGGCGTGCCCCGTCATCTTCTGGGCGTCACCATAGACGAAGTCGTTCGCCGCGGTGATCCAGTCGTCTCCGCCGCGGGCGTGGTCGCTCAGCCGCACGCCGTCGCCATAGAGGAAATTGGTCGTGCCGCTCAGCGAAATCAGGCGGTCCTCGCCGCCGCTCGCCCGGTCCGACATGTCGACCGCGTCGCCGTAGAGATGGTTCTCGCCCTCGACGCCGATCAGCGTGTCGTCGCCGCCGCGTCCACGGCCCGACATGTCGACGGCGTCGCCATAGACCAGCCCGACGCTGGCGGTGTTCTCGATCACGTCGTGTCCGCCACGTCCGGTCCCGGCGATCTCCCAGGCGTCGCCGTAGAGGTAATCGAACGCGCCCGGACCTCCGCCGCTCTCGATCCGGTCGTCACCGCCGCGCCCGCGGGTGAGCGGGCCGATGTCCCGGGTATAGGGGTCGCCGTAGATCGTGTCGCCCGAAGCGGTTCCGACCAGATGATTGTCGGCGCCGGTATGGGGAGGAAGTCCGCCGATGATGTCCGCCATGTCTCGCCTCCATTGACGTTTCGGAAAGGATACAAGCGCGGCGGCGCCTCGCGGGCCGGGCATCGGAGGTATCGCCGGACCCTATGGAGTTATCATGGTATGCGGAATCGTTCCGGGAAAGGTCAGGTTCGCCGGGAACCATGGCCTTCCGCCGGGCATTCAGTTACGGGTGATCACGACTTCCAGATACTCCGCGGGGACGACCATCGATCCGTCGCCGGAGCGGTTGAACCGGTGAGCTAGGTCCAGCAGCTCCTGCTGCAGCGCCCGCCGCCCCGCGGGTGGGAGTGCAGCGAAGGTCTTCAGCACCGGACCGTACCAGGTCCTGAACACGCCCAGCCAGTGCTCCGGCGAGCGGTAGCGGAATGTGAAGTGGCGCGGCGTCACCCTGATCTCGACGCCATGGGGGCCGAACAGCTCGGCCAGGCGCTCGGGCGTGCCCCATAGGGCCGGGGACTTCAGGCCGGGCGCCGGCGGCACGTGTCGGCCGATCGTCCGGAAGAGCTGCCCGATGAACCCTGCGGGCGTCCAGTTGGCAAGGCCGATCCGGCCGCCCGGCCGGCAGACGCGGACCAGCTCCGCCGCCGCCTTCTCCTGGTTGGGCGTGAACATCACCCCGAAGGTGGACAGGACCGCGTCGAAGCTGGCGGCGGGAAAGGGCAGGGCCTCGGCGTCGGCCTCGCGGAACACGATCGCCAGCCGTTCGGCGAGCGCACGCTCCCGCGCCCGCTCCAGGAGCGCGGGAACGTAGTCGGTGGCGACGACATCGCACCAGCGCCGGGCCGCGGCCAGCGAGGCGTTGCCGTTGCCGGCCGCGACGTCCAGCACCTTCTGTCCCGAACGCAGATCCAGCGCCTCGCAAAGCGCCTCTCCGACGATCTGAAGCGACGTCCCGATGACGGCATAGTCGCCGGACGACCATGCCGCCTGCTGGCGGGCCTTGGCCGTCTCCAGGTCTGCAGGGTCGAAGGGGTCGGTCACGCTGTGGATGGCGGCGATAGTCGGCATGGTCGCTCTCCCGCAGTGATGGGTCGGTCGGCTGGCCGCCGCGGGGGCACGGCCCTCAGCGAACGGCAGGGCGCGCGTGCCCCGCGCGGCCGGATCGGGGCGGACCCTAGCGGGCCCCCGTGGAGACAAGCGTGGGAAGGGCCGTGGAAACGGCCCCGGGGCCTGTCCGGGCGGCCGCCGTCAGAGCGGCGTCCGGCCGAGGCGCAGCGCGTTGGCGATGACGCTGACGGAGCTGAGCGCCATGGCTGCGGCGGCGATCATCGGGCTCAGCGTCCAGCCGAACACGGGATAGAAGACGCCGGCCGCGACCGGTATGCCTAGAGCGTTGTAGACGAAGGCCAGGACCAGGTTCTGTCGGATGTTCCGCATGGTCGCCCGGCTGAGCGCCCGGGCCCGGGCGATGCCCGCAAGATCCCCCTTCACCAGCGTGACGCCGGAGCTTTCGATCGCGATGTCGCTGCCGCTGCCCATGGCGATGCCGATATCGGCCTCGGCCAGCGCCGGCGCGTCGTTGACGCCGTCCCCGGCCATCGCGACCACGGCGCCTTCCGACCGCAGCCGCTTAATGACCCGGTTCTTGCCGTCCGGCAGAACTTCGGCCTCGACCTCGTCGATGCCGAGCCGTCGGGCGACGGCGGCCGCGGTCGTCCGGTTGTCGCCGGTCAGCATGACGATCCGGATGCCGTCCTCCCGCAGGCGGGCAAGGGCGTCGGGCGTCGTTGCCTTGACCGGATCGGCGACGGCAACGATCCCGGCCGGGCCGCCGTCGACCGCGGCGAACAGGGCAGTCGCGCCGTCTTGCCGCAGCGTCTCCGCCTGGGCCTCCAGCGGACCGGGATCGATTCCGGACTTCTCCATCAGGAGCCGGTTGCCGAGCAGGATCCGTCGCCCGCCGACGGTGCCGGCGACGCCCTTGCCGGTCGAAGCATGGAAATCCGCTGGTTCCTCGAGGACGAGGGAGCGGTCCTTCGCGGCAGCGACGATCGCCGCCGCCAGCGGATGCCCGCTCGGCTTTTCCAGCGAGGCCGCAAGGCGCAGCAGCTCATCCTCGCCGAAGC
>JAJUFW010000657.1 GCA_029263555.1 Alphaproteobacteria bacterium | reverse complement strand
GGAGGGGGAGACCGAAGCCCCTCGGTCAACGGTCGCGCTGGTCAACCCGGTCATGGATCCGATCGGGGACGAGGTCGTCTTCGGGCTCGAAGGCTGCCTGTCCATTCCGGGGCTGCGCGGTTTCGTGCCCCGATATCAGCGCATCCGATACCGCGGCTTCACCCCCGACGGCCGGCCCGTGGAATGCGAGGCGTCCGGCTTCCATGCGCGCGTCGTCCAGCATGAACTGGATCACCTGGACGGGGTACTGTATCTCGATCGCATGACCGACATGGCCGATCTCGCGTTCGAATCCGAACTGCACCATCTGCTTCGGTCCAAGGGCGGGGAGGAGAATTCGTGACCCGAACGACTGCGGATGACGCTTCCATGGCTCGCGATTCCGACGCCCTGAAGGATGAGCTTCTGGTCTCCACCCTGCCGCATGTCCTGTTCGACGGGTGGACGGATCGCGCCTTGGCGGCCGGCGCCGAGTCCATGGGAATCGACATGGCCCGGGCCCGTCGGATGTTCCCCCAGGGGACAATCGACCTGGTCGGGCATTTCAGCGACTGGGCGGACCGCCGGATGGTCGCGGAGCTGGAGGCCCGCGGGGAGGAATTCCAGGCGCTGAAGGTGCGGGAAAAGATCACACTCGCCGTGCGGACCCGCCTGGAACTGCTGGAGCCGCACAAGGAGGCGCTGCGCCGGGCGGCGGCGATCCTGGCGATGCCGATCCATGTCGGGCTTGCGTCCGCCATCGTCTATCGCACGGTCGACGCCATGTGGCGGGTCGCCGGCGACCAGTCGGCCGACTTCAATTTCTATACGAAGAGGGGGCTGCTGGCGGCGGTCCAGACCTCGACCACGCTTTACTGGTTGGCCGACCAGTCCGACGACCACGAGGCGACCTGGGAATTCCTCGACCGCCGCATCGCCGACGTGCTGGCGTTCGGTCGCCGCTTCGGCGGGCTTGCCCGGCTCGGGCAGGCGTTCGAGGGGCCGTTCCGCTTCGCTGCCGTCGTGAGGGACCGCTTCGGGCGCGCCGGACAATAGGCTGACGCCGCCTTGCCGCGGTCCCGGGCGGGGACGACGGGAAGACGGCGTCCTGTCTCAGTGGCCGGAGCGGCGGTCCGCCGGGTCGAGAGGTCCGGCGTCTGCCGACGGGAAGGCCAGGACGGGCTGCTTGGGCTTCAATCCCCCCCGCGCCCTTGTCGCGGCCGCCCGTGCGCCCGTGCGCCAGGACCGCTGATGGCCGGTTCGGGCGCGTTCGGCGGCCAAGCTTTCGCGGACCGCTGCGGCCGCGCTCTCGAAGCAGGTGAAATGCCGGCCGTCCAGATCGGACAGGCGTTTGTCGGTCGTATAGAAGACAACCCTCAGGCCGAGAGATACCAGGTCGCCTACGCGCTCGCCGTCGAGGACCAGCGGTTGATGCCGCAACGCGTCGGTGGCGATCATCGATTCAACCCTCCACTGCATCTTGTCGTTCTAAGATCAGCGTTTCCCGAAGGGATTTTGCTCCCCATGGGATTCGAAAAAAGAACGTAACAGCGATCGTCAGGACCAATGCGGTCCTGGGGCTTCGTCGAGATTAGATAAGGAACGCCGCGTCGGATTGCGACGCGGTCGCGGCCAATTTTTTTGCTATTTTTTTCTGAAGCTGTCGAGCGTGACGATCTTGCCCGTGCCGTCGGGCTCGCCCTGCGGCGGCGCAGGTTCTTCCGGCTCGACTTCAGGCTCTTCGGCGGCCTCTCCGCCCTCGCTCGTGAAAAGAGGCTGGAACTGCAGGGCGAAGTTTACGGACGGATCGGCGAAGGTGGTCACGGCCGCGAACGGGATCGTCAGCCGTTCATGCTTGTTCGAGAAGCTCAGCGTGACCGAGAAGGCGTCGCCCTTGACCTCCAGCCCGAAGAACTGGTGCTGCAGGACGATCGTCATCTCCTCCGGATACTGGAGGCGCAGATGCTCCGGCAGTTC
>JAJUFW010000057.1 GCA_029263555.1 Alphaproteobacteria bacterium | reverse complement strand
TCCGTGCCGGCGCGGTCCGCGTCCTCTGCGCCGGCTGCGGCCGCCGCCCCGGCCGGGGCCGCGCAACCGGACGGCGGAGAGGTTCGGGAGCCGAGCGTCGCCAACCAGACGATTCGGGTCAATGTCGAGCTGCTCGAGAACCTGATGACGATGGTCTCGGAGCTGGTGCTTACCCGCAATCAGCTGATGCAGATCCTCCGCAGCCAGAAGGAAAGCGACTTTGCGGCGCCGCTGCAGCGACTGAATCACGTCACTTCCGAGCTGCAGGAAGGGGTCATGAAGACCCGCATGCAGCCGATCGGAAATGCCTGGGCGAAGCTGCCGCGCCTGATCCGGGATCTCAGCTACGAGCTCGGCAAAAAGATCGAGCTGCAGATGCTGGGTGCGGAGACGGAACTCGACCGGCAGGTCCTGGACCTGATCAAGGATCCGCTCACGCACATGGTGCGCAATTCGGCCGACCACGGCATCGAGACGCCGGCCGAGCGGGTCAAGGCGGGCAAGCCCGAGGCCGGCCGTATCCGATTGAACGCCTATCACGAGGGCGGCCACATCATCATCGAGATCGGCGATGACGGCCGCGGGCTGGCCATCGAGAAGATCAAGGCGAAGGCCCTGGCCAACGGCCTTGCGACCGAAGCCGAACTGGCCGGCATGTCGGATCAGCAGATCCAGCAGTTCATCTTCAAGCCGGGCTTCTCGACCGCGGCCCAGGTCACCAGCGTCTCCGGGCGCGGCGTCGGCATGGACGTCGTCCGCACGAATATCGAGAAGATCGGCGGCACCGTCGAGCTGAAGTCCGTCGAGGGACGGGGGTCGACCTTCATCATCAAGATCCCGCTCACCCTCGCGATCGTGTCGGCGCTCATCGTCGAATGCGCCGGCGAGCGATTCGCCATCCCCCAGATCAGCGTCGTCGAGCTGGTCCGGGCCGGCGGCAATTCCGAACATGCGATCGAGCGGATCAACGGCACGCCGGTCTTGCGCCTGCGCAACCGCCTGCTGCCGCTCGTCTCCTTGCGGAAGCTGTTGCGCCTCGACGGCACCGGGGCCGATGAGAATACCGGCGAGGCGTTCATCGTCGTCACCCAGGTCGGCGCCTATACCTTCGGCATCATCGTCGACCGGGTCTTCGACACCGAGGAAATCGTCGTCAAGCCGGTCGCACCGATCCTCCGGCACATCGAGATGTTCTCGGGCAACACCATCCTCGGCGACGGCAGCGTCATCATGATCCTGGACCCGAACGGCATCGCGTCGGCCACGGGCGAGATCGCGCTTGCCAGCGACCAGGTCACGGATGCATCCGCCTCCAGCCGCCGCTCGGCAAGCGAGGAGAGGGTCGCGCTTCTTCTGTTCCACGCCGACGGAGGGGCCCCGAAGGCGGTGCCGCTCGCCCTCATTGCGCGGCTGGAGGACATCGAGCTTTCGACGATCGAGCGGTCGAACGGGCAGCTCGTGGTCCAGTACCGCGGCAAGCTTATGCCGCTCATCCCCTTCGCGCCGGATTTCGACCTTGACGGGGCGATCGCCGAGGGCCAGAAGCGGAAGCCCGTCCTGGTCTTCGCCGACGGCGACCGTTCGATGGGCCTGATCGTCGACGAGATCGTCGACATCGTCGAGCAGCACCTGAAGGTCGAGCTGTCGGGCGAGCGTCACGGCGTCCTCGGCAGTGCGATCGTCGCCGGGAAGGCGACCGACGTCATCGATGCCGGCTACTATCTGACGCAGGCCTTCCAGGACTGGTTCGGATCGGTGACGGAGGCGATGGGGGAACCCGTCCAGCAGCGCATTCTGCTGGTCGACGACAGCCCCTTCTTCCGCAACATGCTGACGCCGTTGCTCACCGTCGCCGGCTATGACGTCACCACGGTCGAAAGTGCGGACGAGGCCCTGGCCCTGCGCGAGGCCGGCGAGGAGTTCGACGTTATCGTCAGCGATATCGAGATGCCGGGAATGAACGGCTTCGATTTCGCCCAGGCGGTCAAGGGCGCGCCGGGCTGGCAGAACACGCCGATCGTTGCCCTGTCGTCCCACGCCACGCCCCGCGACCTAGATCGCGGCCGTGAGGCGGGCTTCACGGATTATGTCGCAAAGTTCGACCGGGATGCGCTTCTGATGGCTCTTTCCAACACCCTGTCCGAACTTCGAGGTGCCGCATGAGCAAGAAGGACCAGAGCAGCAGCCGCGCCGTCGTCGCGGCGAAGGGCGGGGATCTCGTCGCCGGAGAGACGCTGGACTACGTCACAATGACGATTGCCGACCAGCTGTTCGGTATTCCGGTGCTCCAGGTCCAGGATGTGCTGGGACACCAGCGGATCACACGCATCCCGCTGGCGCCCAGCGAGGTCGCAGGCTCGCTCAATCTGCGCGGGCGCATCGTCACGGCCGTGGACGTCCGACTGAGGCTGGGGCTGCCGCCGCGGGAGCGCAGCGACCGGGACATGTCCATCGTCGTCGATCACCGGGGCGAGCTCTACAGCCTCATGGTCGATCAGGTCGGCGAGGTCATGTCCGTCTCCGCCCAGAGCTTCGAACGCAACCCGGCAACCCTTGATCCCGTCTGGCGGGAGGTATCGGCGGGCATCTACCGCCTGCAGGATCGGCTTCTCGTCGTCCTCGACGTTGCCCGGTTGCTGGACTTCGCGTCCCGCGAAGCCGCCTGAGCCGCGGCGTCGGCCGCCCGTCCCCATTAGGTCCGTTTCCAGAAAGCCGTTCCGATGAAAACCTGTCTCGTGGTCGACGATAGTCGCGTCGTCCGCAAGGTCGCCCGGAAGATCCTCGAGGAACTGTCGTTCGCCTGCGACGAGGCGGAGGACGGCCGGCAGGCGATGGAGGCCTGCGTTCGCCGGATGCCGGACCTGATCCTGCTCGACTGGAACATGCCGGTGATGAACGGGATCGAGTTTCTTCGCAGCCTTCGTCAGATGGAGGGCGGGGACGTTCCGCGGGTCGTGTTCTGCACAACCGAGAACGATCTGGCGCATATCCAGGAAGCCCTGTCGGCCGGTGCCAACGAGTACATCATGAAGCCATTCGACAGCGATATCGTTCAGAGCAAACTCGCCCAGATCGGCCTCGTCTGAAGGGCCGTCCGATGGATCAATCCGGTGCCCGGAACGAGGCGGCAACGGCGGCCGATCCGCTGCGCGTCATGGTTGTCGATGACAGCGCGGTGATCAGGGGGCTGATCATCCGCGCGCTCGAGACCGACCCCGAAATTAAGGTGGTAGCGTCCGTCGGCGACGGCCAGATGGCACTGAACGCGGTCCAGCGCCAGCCAATCGACGTCATCGTTCTGGATATCGAAATGCCGGTCATGGACGGCATCTCGGCGTTGCCGAAGCTTATCGAGGCATCGCCCGGAACGAAGGTCATCATGGCCTCGACGCTGACCGTCCGGAACGCGGAGATCAGCCTCAAGGCAATGGCGGCGGGCGCGGCCGACTATGTGCCCAAGCCCTCGACCCGCGAGATCCACGGGGCCGAAACGTTCAAACGTGAGCTGATCGGCAAGGTCAAGGCCTGGGGCGCCGTGGCCCGCAAGACCACTCGACAGAGGCCGCGCCCGGTCGTCACGACGCCGGCCCGGCCGGCGCCGAAGGCGACGCCGGCCACCATCCGGACCCGGGAAATGCCGGCTCAGTTCCGGCCGGAGGTGATTGCGATCGGGAGTTCCACCGGCGGCCCGCAGGCGCTGTTCGAAGTTCTGTCCCATCTGGGGCGGGGGCAGGTCGGGCAGCCGATTCTGATCACCCAGCACATGCCGGCAACGTTCACCACCATCCTGGCGGACCACATCAGCCGTCAGTGCGGGCTGTCGGCCCGTGAGGCGGTCGATGCGGAACCCCTGGTCGGAGGGCGCTGCTACATCGCACCGGGCGATTACCACATGACCGTCGAGACCCGTCCCGGCGGGCCGGTGCTGCGGCTCAATCAGGAGCCGCCCGAGAACTTCTGCCGCCCCGCGGTCGATCCGATGCTTCGCAGCCTCGCTGCCGGCTTCGCGGGGCGCGTGCTGACCGTGATCCTGACCGGCATGGGACAGGATGGATTGAAGGGCTGCCGGGTCATTGCCGAGGCCGGAGGTGTCGTGATCGCCCAGGATGAAGGCACGAGTGTCGTGTGGGGAATGCCCGGCGCCGTGTCTCACGCCGGTCTGGCGAACGCGGTTCTGCCGCTCAAGGAAATCGGCCCGTTCATCCGGCGACTGGCGCAAGCCAGATCGGCTGCATGACGCAGCGGGGGGAAGGCGGGTTATGAAGACCGAAGACTTCGATCTGTTCCAGTCCGTGCTCAAGCAGAGGTCGGGCCTGGTGCTGACGCGGGACAAAGCCTACCTGCTCGAAAGCCGGCTGACACCCGTCGCCCGTCGGTGGAACATGAAGGATCTGGGCGAGCTGGCAGGCGCCATCCGCAGCCGCCGGGACGAGCGGCTGCTCCGGGATGTCACGGAGGCCATGACGACGAACGAGAGTTCGTTCTTCCGTGACGGAAAGCCGTTCGAGCTGTTCCGCCAGGTCGTCCTGCCGACTTTTCTGAAGGCCCGCGAGGATACCCGCAGAATCCGTATCTGGAGCGCCGCCTGCTCGACCGGCCAGGAACCCTATTCGCTGGCGATGATCCTGCATGAAGAGCAGGCGAAGCTCGCCGGCTGGTCCGTGGAGATCGTCGGGACCGATCTGTCGACGGAGGTGCTGGACCGGGCCCGGGCCGGCGTCTACAGCCAGTTCGAAGTCCAGAGGGGGCTGCCGATCACCCATCTGGTGAAGTATTTCCGGCAGCAGGGGGATCGGTGGGAGATCATCCCCGAGATCCGGCGCATGGTCACGTACCGGGAATTCAATCTGCTGAACGACCTGGGGACGCTCGGGACGTTCGACGTGGTGTTCTGCCGCAACGTCCTGATCTATTTCGACCAGCCGACAAAGACGCGCGTCCTCGAGGCGATCGGCCGCATCATGCCGCCGGACGGCGTCCTCGTCCTGGGGGGCGCCGAAACGGTGCTCGGCATCACCGACCGCTTCAAGCCCATGGACAATCACCGGGGCCTGTATCAGCTGACCACCGCCCCGAGGCCGCAGGGACTGGCGGTCAAGGCGGCCGGCTGAAGCCCCTGGGCAAAGGCGCGGCTCGCTTCGGCATCCCCCACAGGCCCGGACGGGCGCAGGCGTCCCTTGCCCGTCAGGCCGATGCGACCTTCCGCTTCGGTGCCATCTGGGCATCGCTGGCCGGGTCGCGCAGGACATAGCCGCGCCCCCAAACCGTCTCGATATAGTTCTCGCCATTCGTGGCGAGCGAGAGCTTCTTGCGCAGCTTGCAGACGAAGACGTCGATGATCTTGAGCTCCGGCTCGTCCATGCCACCGTAGAGGTGGTTCAGGAACATCTCCTTGGTGAGGGTGGTCCCCTTGCGCAGGGACAGGAGCTCCAGGATCCCGTACTCCTTGCCGGTCAGATGCAGCGGCTGGGAATCAACCTCGACCGTGCGGGTGTCCAGATTGACCGTGAGGCGGCCGGTCCGGATGACGCTGTCGGAATGGCCCTTCGAGCGGCGGACGATCGCGTGAATGCGGGCGATCAGCTCGCGCTTGTCGAAGGGCTTCGTCAGGTAGTCGTCGGCCCCGAAGCCGAGGCCCTTGATCTTGTTGTCCAGTTCCGACAGGCCGGAGAGGATCAGGATCGGCGTCTCGACGCGGGCGGCACGAAGCCGCCGCAGGACTTCGTACCCGTCCATGTCCGGCAGCATGAGATCCAGGATGATGATGTCGTAATCGTAGAGCTTACCGATCTCCAGGCCGTCTTCCCCCAGATCGGTGGTGTCGATGACGAACCCCTCGCTCTGCAGCATCAGCTCGATGCTCTTCGCTGTGGCGTTATCATCTTCGACAAGCAGTACCCGCATACCAGAACTCCTGTCTTCCGGCCATCGCGCTCGCCCCCGAGCTTAACAATGGTTACTAAAATGCGTTAACGGTTCGTGAAGGGTCGCATGGCAAGCAATCGATTTACCGACTTTTAACTGCGCACAGAGCAGGGTCTTTGCCTCGTGCGGCACGTCTGTGCCCGGCATATGCACGGAATCCCAAGCTTGCCGACGCTGCTCAAAAGTCTTGCCCATGATGTCGACGTCCTGCCCGACCAGACCGTTTTCGGCCGCGTGACGGCCGTTCTCGGCCTCCTGGTCGAAGTCGGCGGGGCGGAGCGACATCTGACCATCGGGGGCCGCTGCGTCGTCGTAGCACGCGATGGTCGGCGTGTCCCGTGCGAGGTGGTCGGCTTCCGTCAGGGTCGCGTTCTCCTGATGCCGCTCGGCTCCCTCGACGGCGTGGGGCTCGGGTGCCGGGCCGAGGTCGCGCCGTCCCAGCCGGCGCTCTATCCCGGTCCGGGCTGGCTCGGGCGCGTGATCAACGCGCTCGGCGAACCGATAGACGGCAAGGGCCCGCTGCCCCAGGGCCGGATCGGCGTGCCTCTTCGCAACGATCCTCCGCCGGCCCATGCCCGAAGCCGGGTCGGGGAGAAGATCGATCTGGGCGTCCGGGCGCTCAATACCTTCGTGTCCTGCTGCCGCGGCCAGCGCATGGGCATCTTCGCCGGTTCGGGCGTCGGCAAGTCGGTCCTGATGTCCATGCTGGCCCGCTACACCCAGGCGGATGTGAGCGTCATCGGGCTGATCGGCGAACGCGGCCGGGAGGTGCAGGAATTCATCGAGGACGACCTGGGCGAGGAGGGTCTTGCCCGTTCGGTCGTGGTGGTGGCGACGTCCGACGAACCGCCGTTGATGCGGCGCCAGGCGGCCTATACGACAATGACGGTCGCCGAAAGCTTCAGGAACCAGGGTGGGCATGTCCTCTGCATGATGGATTCGCTCACCCGATTCGCCATGGCGCAGCGGGAGATCGGCCTTTCCGCGGGCGAGCCGCCGACCAGCAAGGGGTATCCGCCGACCGTGTTCAGCGAGCTGCCGCGCCTGCTGGAACGCGCGGGGCCGGGCACGGTCGCCGACGGCGGCGCGATCACCGGCCTGTTCACGGTTCTGGTCGAAGGGGACGACCACAACGAGCCGATCGCCGACGCGGTGCGCGGCATCGTCGACGGCCACATCGTTCTGGAACGCCAGATCGCCGAACGGGGCCGCTATCCGGCGATCAATGTCCTTCGTTCGGTATCGCGCACCCTGCCGGACTGCAACACCGACGAGGAGAACGCTCTCGTCCGTCATGCGCGGCAGCTTCTTTCCACCTACGAAGACATGGCGGAGATGATCCGGCTCGGCGCCTACCGTCGCGGCAGCGACGAGAAGGTCGACGAGGCCATCCGCTACTATCCGGAGATCGAACGCTTTCTCAATCAGCACAAGAGCGAGCACACAAGCCTGCAGGAAGGATATCGCCGCCTGGCCGAGATTCTCGGCCTAGATCTCTTTAATGGGGAGGGCGGGGGCCAATGAAAAGCCTGAAAAGCCTTATTCGCCTCCATCGATGGCAGCTGGACGAGAAGCGTCGCGCCCTGGTCGAGCTGGAGACCCTTCGTGAAAGGCTGGAGGGCGAGATTCAGCGCCTCGACGACGAGGTCGCCGCCGAACGCCAAGCGGCCGAAGAGTCGCCGGCGGAACGGCTGGGGTTCGGCGCCTATATCAGGAACGCGCTCAAGCGGCGGGACCGGTTGAGGCAGTCGGTCCAGCAGGTGGAAGAGCAGATCGCGGCCGTGCGCCAGGAAATCGCCGAAGCCTTCCAGGATCTCAAGAAGTTCGAGCTGGCGCAGGAGGAGCGCGACCGCCGGGCGGCCATGCGCCGGCGGCGGGTCGATGCCCTGGCGATGGACGAGGTCGCGCTGACCGGATACCAGCGCAAGCGCTCTCCGTCATCGGAGGACTGAGGACTTCGTAGCGGCCGCCGCTCAGGCGACCGTGTGAAAGTCCTGACCGCCGGCTGCCGGCCTGACCCAGCCGTCACCGCCGGGCTGGAATCGAAGCCGCCCGGCCAGGTTCGACGCCGCGCAGGCTGCGGCGAACCGGGTGACGAGCCCGTCGCGGAGCGACCCGGGGAAGCGGATGCTGCTGCGCAGGATCAGGTCGAGCCGGCGCCCTTCGACATGCCCGTCCAGTTGCAGCGGACCGAGGCGGCTTAGGTCAAGGTCGATGAGGAACCGCGTCCCGCAGCGGCCCGACCCGGAGGTTCCGTCCTCTTCCGTCGGGGATCCCGGGCGCTGCAGCCAAAGATGAACCGGAACGATCTCCCCGCCGTGAAGCAGGGGGATGGGCTGCGGCCGCCATTCGGCCCCCTGGGGCTGAGCGGAGCCGCCGGTCCCCGATCCCGAGGCCAACTCGCCCGCCAGCCGGGCGATAAGATCGGCCCTCCCGGCGGCCTCCAGGGCACGTGTGGCGCGTTCGCCGAGCCACCCCCGGACGTCGCCCTTGCGCATCATGGCGACGAACAGGAGCAGCGTTCCCGGCAATTGTCCGTTCGGCTGCGGAAGAATCGTATGCACGACCTGACGCGCGATCGCAGGGTCGAGCTTCGCCAGCGCGGACAGCGCATCGCGAAGGGCCGGGAAGCTTGCCCCGGATCGGGACGGTTCGGGCGCCAATACGGCGGGTGGACGGTGAACGGCCATGACCCTCGAGGGCGGGAGCGAACCGACGGTTGTCGCGATCGATTCCGCCAGCCGGGCGAGGGGGCTCTGGGCCGTCCCGGATGCCACGGGCAGGGGAGACGACGGTACGGCGGGCCGGGTGGGGGCCGGCGGGACGGGCGCCGGCTCCGGGCCGTTTCCAGCTGTCGGCATCCCTGAAAGCGGGCCGGGTGAAGCGGTGCGGATGCCGGTCACGGCAAGCCCGATGAGCTGGGAGGCCGAAGCGGGCGGCGCTGCCGTCGACGGGGGCTGGGGCGCCACTCCCCCTGCCGGGGCCGGCGCGGTCGGGCCGGGCGGTGTGCCCGGCGCGGGATGGGGCGGCAGGGCCGGGCCGGCCGCCGCCGATTGGGGTAGCAGGAGGATGGCCTGAACGGGCGTCTGGAGGGGAGCTGATCCGGCCGGGGCCGGCGGGATCTGGATCGTCGCCGGCCGGCCGGCCGGCGACGTGGCCGTGGTCCGGAGCGCGATCTCACCGAACTGGGTGCGGATGCGCAGGGTCCCGTCCGCCGTAGTCCCGGCCACGCTGCCGTTGATGGCGACCGACCGTCCGAGACGGGCGAGAAGCTCGGGCGGGAGGCTCATGATCTCTGCCCGGAACGCCGCCGGCTGGCCCGCGGTGGCGGAGGTGGCGGCGATGCGGGCGGCAACCGGATCCCCGGTCGGAAACGGGCCGCCGGTCATTTCCGGAACCGTGACAGTCGCGCTGGGATCGCGGCATCAGCAGCCATGGCCATGCCCTCCCGATTCCCGCATGCCTCAGATCTGTCCCAAGGTCTTGATCCGCGCCTTCGGGTGGATCTCGTTCTGGGACATGACCGGTGTCGAGGGACGGAACCGCTCGATGATGGAGCGGACATAGACGCGGATCCCAGGACTCGTCAGCAGGACCGGGTTCTCGCCCATCATGGCGTGGCGCTCGAAGGTCTGCCGGACCGAGGTGATGAACTCCTGGAGCTTCGTCGGCGCCATGGCGAGCTGGCGTTCCTCGCCTTCGCCGACGATCGCTTCCGCGAAAGCCTGTTCCCATTTGGCCGACAGGGTGACGAGCGGGATATAGCCGTGCTCGTTGGTGTTGGCGTGGCTCAACTGCCGCGCCAGGCGGGTGCGCACATGCTCGGTGATCGCGGTGATGTTGCGGGTGTAGGCGCAGGCCTCGGCGACGCCCTCCAGGATCGTCGGCAGGTCGCGGATCGAGATGCGCTCCGAAAGCAGGTTCTGGAGCACCCGCTCCAGGGCGCCGATCGTGATCTGGTTCGGCACGACGTCCGAGACCAGCTTCTGGTGCTCCTTGTCCAGCTCGTCCAGAAGCTTCTGGGTTTCCGCGTAGGACAGAAGCTCCGGCATATGGTCCTTGATCGTCTCGGTCAGGTGGGTGGTGATCACCGTCTGGGCGTCGACGACCGTATAGCCGCGGAACATCGCCTCGTCGCGGTTCTGCGGGTCGATCCACATGGCCGGCAGGCCGAAGGTCGGCTCGGTGGTCGCCTCGCCGGACATCGTGATCGGATTCCCGCGCGGATCCATGATCAGG
>JAJUFW010000282.1 GCA_029263555.1 Alphaproteobacteria bacterium | reverse complement strand
CGGTCCCCGAACCGCCGGCACCCCTCCCGTCCGCCGCACGTCGCGGTGCCGAATCCGGGCCCGCCCCTTCATCCATATCGAGGAGGCCGACAAGGCGACCGCACATCTTCCCATCAGGAAAGCGCACAGGCGGCAGACCTGGTCGCCGCCGCCCGGGCGCGCGCGCTCTGCCTTCTCTACAGCCGATGGATTCGCGATCGCTGCCGCCCCCGAGAATCGCGAACCGCTTCGGATCCGCCTCGTCCCCCAGATAGCACGCGCGGGCGCGCGAATAGCGTCCGCGCAACGCTTCCGGCCGGGCCGGATCCGGCGGCCGATTGGTGCCTGGATCCGGATTCGACACCGACGCCGCCCTGGCATGACCGGCTCCCCCTCGTTCCTTGTCGTCGAAGGTGAGGAATCGCGCGCGGGAGCGGCCGTCCGCCGCGGCAGAATCGGCCGGGTTCCTGGTTGACACGGGAACAAGCGATCCCGCATCTTCCCCCTATCAACCAGATCCCCTTGGATTCTTCCCCTGTTCCGGAAGCCGCGCGGCTTCTCCTGACCGGAGACGGACCTTTGCACGTTAAATTGGCCGCCTGTTCCGCATTGGCCCTGTGTCTGGCCGGCGCGGTCGGTCTCGCGATCAAGACCGACCTCTTCCCCGGATTTATTGCAGGCGCCGATGCCGAGGAAAGCATGCGGCCCGTCGGCAAGGGCAAAGGAGCGGACAGGGAAGCGGCAGTGCCCGACCCGGCCACCCTGGACATGACACGGGTTGCCGACAGCGTTCTGGAGGAACCATACCGCGTCGGCCAGGAACGGAAGGTCATGGAGGTGTCCTCGGGCGATACGCTCATGGGCCTGCTGACCAATGCGAGCGTGAGCGCGGACGAAGCCGTCGGCGCGATCGGCGCCCTCGAGGCGGTGTTCGATCCCCGGCACCTGCAGGTCGGCCAGCAGCTGACCGTCGTCTTCGAACATGAGGGACGCGAGAGCCGGTTCTCGGCCCTGGAGCTGGAACCGAATGTCGCGAGCCGGGTCGTCGTCTCCCGGAACGCGGAGGGCGCCTTCAGCGCGACCGAGGTCGAGTCCGAACTGGAAACCCGGCTTTCCGCCGCGGCCGGAACGATCGAGTCCAGCCTCTACGGGGCGACCAACGCCGCCGGCGTGCCGGACCAGGTCCTCTTCAACCTGATCCGGGTGCTCTCCTACAAGATCGACTTCCAGCGGGACCTGCAGCCCGGCGACGCCTTCGAAATCCTCTACGAGCAGGAGTTCACGAAGGACGGCGAACTCGCCCGCAACGGCAACGTTCTTTATGCGACGCTGCTGCTGAGCGGGCGCGAGGTGCCCATCTACCGGTTCGAGGACGAGGACGGGATCGTCGACTACTACAGCCGGGACGGCGAAAGCGTCCGGCGCCTGCTGATGCGCACGCCCATCGACGGCGCGCGGATCAGCTCCCGCTTCGGCATGCGTCATCATCCGGTGCTCGGCTACGGGCGCATGCATCGGGGCATCGATTTCGCCGCCCCGACCGGCACCCCGATCTATGCCGCGGGCGACGGCGTGATCGAGATCATCGGCCGGCAGAACGGCTTCGGCAACTATATCAGGATCCGCCATTCCGGCGGCATCTCGACCGCCTATGCCCATATGAGCCGCTTCGCCAAGGGCCTGTCCAAGGGCGACCGCGTCGCCCAAGGGGAGATTATCGGCTATGTCGGTTCGACCGGCCTCGCGACCGGTCCTCATCTGCATTACGAGATCCTGCGGAACGGCAGCCAGATCAATCCGCTGGACCTCGACCTCCCCACCGGCCGGAAACTCGAAGGCTCGCAGCTGGCGGCGTTCCGCGCGCAGGTGGAGAAGATCGACCGCACCTTCGCGGAGCTGATGTCCGGGCCGCAGCTGGCATCCCGCCCGTTGGAATAGGTCTCTGGGCGGTCGGCGGAGTCCCGCTCAGGCCCGCACCCGGCCATGGCCGGCGAGGGCGGCAAAGTGCCCCAACCAGGGATCAGGGGCCGCGACGATGGCGTCGGCGCCCCCGAATCGCCGGGCCGCGTAGCGCCGGGCGATCAGCGCCTTCCGCCTGTCTCCCGCTGCCAGCTCCGGCGCCGCCTCTTCCACGAGCAGGGCGGCCGAGAGCGTATCCGCCATTAGCGCCATCAGGCGCCGCGCATGGCGGATCGCCAGGGACCGGTCGCCACGCAGCAGCCGAAAGGCGTCCCGGCACCGTTCCCGCGCCGCCAGCACGGTGCCCGCCGCGTCCCCGAGTTCGCCCTCCGCGCCGCCGACCGCCCGATCGATTCGGGACAGGAAGGCCTCGTCTCCCGGCAATTCTCCGAGGCACGACCGAATCAATTCCAGCGCCTGTATGTTGGCGGGCCCCTCCCAGACGGACGTCACCAGGGCATCCCGATAGAGACGGGCCGTCGGCCATTCCTCCGTGTAGCCGTTGCCGCCGACCAGTTCTACCGCCCGGGAAGCCGCGGTGACGGCATCGGCGGCGGTCCGGTACTTGGCGATCGCGGTCACGGCGCGCAGCCAGGCAAGCCCCGATTCGCCGGCCCTTTCGCGGTCGAAGGCGATCGCCGACTCCATCGCCAGGGCGAGGGAGGCTTCCTGATCGGCGACGAGGTCCAGGAGTTCGTCCCTCAGCATCGGATAATCGGCAATCGGGGCGCCGAAGGCCGTACGGTGCGTGGCCCAGCAGGCGGCCTCGACGAAGGCGCGCCGCTGCAGGCCGGCCGCGCCGGCCGCATTGTGGATGCGGCTGTATTCCAGCGCCTCCATCATCGCCTTCAGGCCCCGGGGCGGCGGCGCGACCTCGACCGCCCATGCGCCGTCCAGCTCGATCTCGCCCGTAGGCAGGCCGCGGGTGCCCACCTTTTCCTTCAGCCGTCGCACCCGCCAGGCATTGCGGGTCCCGTCGGGAAGATGGCCCGGCACGAGATAGCAGCCGAGCCCCCGTCCCCCCGCCTCTGCCCCGACGGGCCGGGCGGTCGCCAGGGCTACGCCGGATCCGGCGTTGGACGCGAACCATTTGAGCCCGGTCAGCCGCCACCCCTCGCCGTCCGGAACCGCCTGCGTCGTCGTCCGGCCGATGTCGGAACCGCCATGGAGCTCGGTGGCCCACGTCGCGCCGGTGAGAGCCCGGCCATCCATGCGGACGAGTTCCGGAAGCCACGCGTCGCGCACCCCGGCGGGCGCCACGCTGTCGAGCACGTGGGCAACCGCCCCGGTCAGGGTGACCGGACAATGAATCGAGATGTCCGCCTGGGACAGAAGATAGCCCATGACGAAGGAGAGCAGATGCGGTGCCCCCTCCGGCCCGAACGGCAGCCCGACGATCCCCCGGCGATACGCCTCCGCATGGGCCGCCTCATAGGCGGGATTGAGAACGACCCGGCCGTCCGGCACGCCCCGGCGGTCGTGGGTCTCGAGGCGGGGCGGTGCATGGCGGTCGGTATATTCCGCCTGGATGTCGACCGGGCCGCCGACCCATGCGCCGAAATCGGCCAGCCGGTCGCCGTGCCCCGCGATAAGCATGGGCGCGCGGCGGGCGAGCAGGCGGCAGAGATTTCGGTCGATCGAAAAGAAATCGAGGCCGCGGGCCACCGGCGGCCAGGCGACCGGATCGTCCGGCGCCGGCAGCGGATCCCCTATCGTCGCCATGCCCTCTTGCTCCTCGTCATCGGATCCGACGGCAGTCTCCGATCGAACGCCCTTGGGGCGTCCGGGTCAAGACGCAGGCGACCGGGCATGAAAAAAGGGCCGCCCCGGAAGGAGCGGCCCTGGTCGCTGTACGGCTGGCGGACCCCGACGTCTAGTGCAGGTCGGACCAGACCTTCCGCTTCACGGCGTACATCATCCCGGTGAAGATGATCAGGAACAGGATGACCTTGGCGCCCATCTGCTTGCGCGCCTCGAGCTCCGGCTCGGCCGCCCAGGCGAGGAAATGGGTCACGTCCGCCGCCTGGTTCTCGACGGTCGCCGGGGTGCCGTCGGCGAACTCGACGCCGCCCTCCATGAGGATGTTCGGCATCGCAACCTGATGGCCGGGGAAATACTCGTTATAGTTCATGCCCGGCTGGAGCTCCATGTCCGCCGGCGGCTCGCCGAACCCGGTCAGGAAGGCGTAGATGTAGTCCGCGCCGCCCTCCCGGGCCTTGACCACGAGCGAGAGGTCGGGCGGATAGGCGCCGCCATTGGCCGCCCGGGCCGCCTGCTCGTTCGGGAACGGGCTGACGAAGTGGTCGGCCGGAATGGCCGGCCGCTCGAACATCTCGCCGTTGTCGTCCGGCCCGTCGGTGACCGTGTAGCGCGCGGCGATCGCCTTCACCTCGTCCTCGTTGAAGCCGAGCTCCGAGAGGTTCCGGTAGGCAACGAGGTTCAGCGAGTGGCAGGCGGCGCAGACCTCCAGATAGACCTGCAGTCCGCGCTGGGCCGCCGCCCGGTCGAAGGTTCCGAAGAAGCCGTTGAAGCTCCAGTTCCTCGCCGGCGGCTCCGGGGCCTCGCCGGCCGCCTGCGCAAGGCCGCCGCCGAGACCGAGGCTGAACGCGATGGCCAGCGCAGTCGTCTTGAACATACCCATCTTGTCTTACGCCTTCTTCATCGCCGCGCCGGTCGGCGCGCCTTTGCCCAGGACCGCCTCGCTGATGCTCTTCGGCAACGGCAGCGGACGCTCCAGCTTGCCCAGCAGCGGCAGGACGATCAGGAAGTG
>JAJUFW010000721.1 GCA_029263555.1 Alphaproteobacteria bacterium | reverse complement strand
ATCTACTGGGAGCAGTGCGGCAATCCGAACGGCGTCCCGGTCCTGTTCCTGCATGGCGGGCCGGGTGCCGGCGCCTCGCCCATGCATCGCCGGTTCTTCGATCCGGCCCATTACCGGATCGTCATCATGGACCAGAGGGGCGCCGGCCGGTCGCGTCCGCTCGGCGAGACCCGGAACAACACGACGGCCCACCTGGTCGCCGACATCGAGCATCTGCGCCGGCGCCTCGGCATCGCCCGCTGGCACGTCTTCGGGGGGTCCTGGGGGTCGACCCTGGCTCTCGCCTATGCCCAGGAACATCCGGAACGCTGCATCTCGCTGGTGCTGCGCGGCATCTTCCTGATGCGCCGGTCGGAGGTCGACTGGTTCCTCTACGGCATGCGCATGATCTTCCCTGAGGCCTGGTCCCAGTTCGCCGGCTTCCTCCCGGATTCGGAGCGCGGCGATCTCCTGGAAGGCTACTATCGCCGCCTGATGCATGACGACCCCGCCGTCCATCTGCCGGCCGCCCGCGCCTGGAGCATCTACGAGGGTGCCTGTTCGACGCTCCTGCCCAATCCCGATACCGTGGCCGCGGCGGGAGAGGACGCCCATGCCTTGGGCCTCGCGCGCATCGAAGCCCATTACTTCCGCAACAACCTGTTCGATCCGGAAACCCTGCTTCTCGACCGCGTCAACCGCATCCGCCACATTCCGACCGCGATCGTCCAGGGCCGCTACGACGTCGTCTGTCCCATCGCGACGGCGGACGAGCTTCGCCTTGCCTGGCCGGAGGCGCGCTACGTCGTCGTGCCCGATGCCGGCCATTCGGCGATGGAGCCGGGAATCCGGGCGGCTTTGATCGACGCGACGCAGCGGTTCCGGACCCTCGCTTGAGGGAACGAACCTCTGCTTTGAAGCATTAGTTCTGCCGCGACCCCGAAAGGCCCGCATGCCGCTTGCGGGAGGCGCATTCGGAAGCTAATGGAATCCCGATTGACGAACCGTTGCCGGGGAGGGAGATGCCGGTCAGAAGGGTGGCCGCCCTGTTGGCGCTTGCGATCTTGCTCGTGCCGGGGGCCGTGCGGGCCGACGATCTCAGCCGGTTCACGATCGGCACCGGCATCTTCGACGTCTTGGAGCAGGAGGAGGAATCGGTCGCCTTCGGCCTGGAATGGCGTCCGGGCCAGCGCTATTTCGACGTGATCGCGCCCTTTGCGGGCGGCATGATCACCAGCGACGGTGGCGCGCTCGGTTATGTCGGGTTCGGGCTGGACTTCGTTCTCGCCGACCGGTTCGTCCTGATGCCCTTCACCGGCATCGGCCTCTATACAGACGGCGACGGCAAGGATCTGGGATCCCCGGTGCAGTTCCGCAGCGGGCTGGAGTTGGGATACCGGCTCGACAGCGGCGTCCAGATCGGTGTCTCGGGCTTCCATGTCTCGAACGGCGGCCTCGGCGACGAGAACCCGGGCACCGAGGTCCTGATGCTCCAACTCTCCGTCCCGACCGGCCGGTTCCTGGATTAGCCGCTGTCCCCCTGCCGGCCGGTGAATCCGGCCGCCGGCCGTGACAAGCCAGCCT
>JAJUFW010000334.1 GCA_029263555.1 Alphaproteobacteria bacterium | reverse complement strand
GCCGGCCGCCGGCGGCGAGGATGCGCCCGCCTCCGGGCCGGCCGCGTGATCCGTCGATCAGGAAGGAATCCCGCCGATGCCGCTCAGCCCTCCCGTTGACCGTGAGGACATCCACACGCGACGGATCGAGTGCCGGGGCTACCGACGGGCCGACGGGCTCTGGGACATCGAGGGCCACATCACGGACGTGAAGGCCTATGCCTTCGACAATGCCGATCGCGGCCGGATCGACCCCGGCGTTCCGCTGCACGACATGTGGCTGCGCCTCACCGTGGACGATGCCTTCCAGATCCGGGCGGTGGAGGCGGTGACCGATGCGTCGCCCTATTCGGTCTGCGGCGCAATCACGTCGAACTTCCAGCGGCTTGTCGGCCTCACCATCGGGCCGGGATTCACGCGACGGGTCAAGGAGCGCCTGGGCGGGGCCGAAGGCTGCACCCATCTTGTGGACCTGGTCGGCCCGGTCGCGACGACGGCCTTCCAGACCCTGAACCCGATCCTGGCGCGGGAAGGGCGGAACGCGCCGCTGACCTCCGGTTCGCCGGCCCGGCGCCCGCGCATCATCGATTCATGCCATGCCTACGCGAGCGACGGCGAAATCGTGCGCGCCAGATGGCCCGAGTATTATACCGGCTCGGGCAGCAAGGAGGGGCCTGCCGGCTGATCCGGCTCAGCGGCTCTGGCTCAAGGGCTGGTCGTGGTCGTTCATGACGGCGGGCGGCACGCTGACCAGCCCCGTGAGACCTGCCCGGATGGCCTCGCTGTTCAAGCCGCCGGCATGGGCGGCCCGCCGGTAGAAGGCGACGACCGCGACGCGGACCGCAGCCGTCAGGGACGATTCCTTCCGGTTGCGGTCGACCTCCGTGCAGAACTGGTGAAGGGTCACGCCCGACCGCTCACAGATCTCTTCCAGCGCCGCCCACATATAGGGTTCCAACCGGATGCTGGTGCGCCGGCCGGCGATCGTGATGTTCCTGCTCTTCAATGTGCTGGCCATTTCTCTCACCGGCCCGTCCCAGGCGGGCCGCACCTTCGTGCGGACCGTCCTGATGATATTCGAAATAAGATCACATCAAATGTATAATAAGATTTGCAGATTGCAACGTTTATCCGAACCATAAGATGTTTTTGACGCGTAGGTTGTGGCCGAACCGTCGGGAAACGGCCGGGCGCGGTCCCTAGCTGCGGGCGTCGTCCTCGGCGGGCGTGAGCGTCCTGAGGGCCAGCGCATGGACGCGTTCGGCGAGCTCCGCCTGCAGAAGGCCGTAGACGACGCGCTGCCGCTCCACCCGGCTCTTGCCTTCGAAGGCCGGGGAGACGATCTCGACGCTGAAATGGCTCTCGCCACGGCCGTCATGGCCGGCATGGCCCAGGTGCCGGTCGCTTTCGTCCCGGATCTCCAGGCGCACCGGGCTCAAGGATTCGGTCAGCTTGGTGCGGATTCGGTCGGCGATCTTCATGGATTCGGGTTCCGTCGTGCGCTATGGCTGTGGTGGTCGGCGGACAAGGATCGGGCGGGGAGCGACACGAAACAAGTGCCGCTTCGTTCCGGCCGGCTGCCGTCCGTCCGTCGACGGGCCCCTTTTTAGCAGAAGTCGGCGCGGCTTCCTTACGGCTCGGCTTGCCACGGGCGGCGGCGCTACCCATACTTGGACCCATCATGCGAGCCGCGAGAAGCCGAATCCCTCCGCTTTACGATTTTACGCCCAAGCCCGAACCGCGGCGCTGCGATCATCCCGACTGCAGCGAAGCGGGCGAGTTCCGGGCACCGAAGTCGCGCGCGCAGCTGAACGACTACTACTGGTTCTGCTTGGACCATGTCCGGGAATACAACAAGGCCTGGAACTACTATGCCGGGCTGAGCGATGCGGAGGTGGAGCACCTGATCCGCTACGACACCGTTTGGCAGCGGCCCACCTGGCCCATGGGCGTCAACCACCTGCACGAGGCCCGGCTGCGAGAGCGAGTCTACCGTGACTTCGGCCTGGGCAAGGGTTCGGCCGAACGCCGGGCCGAGGGCGCAGAGCGACCCCGGACCAAGACCTTCAGGACCGAGGAAGAGGCCGCGATGGCGGTTCTGGACCTCGACTATCCGGTCGATCTCCAGGCCGTGAAGGCCCGCTACAAGGAACTGGTCAAGCTTCACCATCCCGATGCCAATGGCGGCTCGAGGGAGGCCGAGGAGAAGCTGAAGGCCGTCAACCACGCCTACAGCATTCTCAAGAAGAGCTTCGGCTCGTAAGCTGGACGCCGCAGGCGCCAGCACCGCCCATCCGACTTTCGACGCGACTATTCGAGTGATCCTGTAATGTCCTCCCCGACGGCGAACGATACACTTCCCGACATCAAGGTGTCGGTCCGGCAGACCTTCGGAATCGACAGCGACATGGAGGTTCCGGCGTTCAGCCAGCCGGAAGAGCATGTCCCCGAGATCGACGACGCCTACCGGTTCGACCGCGAGACCACCATGGCGATCCTGGCGGGCTTCGCCTACAACCGGCGCGTGATGATCCAGGGCTACCACGGCACGGGCAAGTCGACGCATATCGAGCAGGTGGCGGCCCGGCTGAACTGGCCCTGCATCCGCGTCAACCTGGACAGCCACATCAGCCGCATCGACCTGGTCGGCAAGGACGCGATCGTGCTGAAGGACGGCAAGCAGGTCACGGAGTACCGGGAAGGGATCCTGCCCTGGGCGCTGCAGCACCCCTGTGCCATCGTGTTCGACGAATACGATGCCGGACGCCCCGACGTGATGTTCGTGATCCAGCGGGTGCTGGAGGTGGAGGGCAAGCTGACGCTTCTCGATCAGAACCGCGTCATCCGCCCCCATCCGGCGTTCCGCCTGTTCGCGACGGCCAACACGATCGGCCTCGGCGACACGACGGGGCTCTATCACGGGACGCAGCAGATCAACCAGGGGCAGATGGACCGGTGGAACATCGTCGCCACCCTGAACTATCTCCCGCACGAGCAGGAGACGGCGATCGTCCTTGCCAAGGTCCCGGCCTATGACGACGAGCAGGGGCGGGAGACCATTGCCGCCATGGTTCGGCTGGCGGATCTGACGCGCTCCGGCTTCATCGCCGGCGACATCTCGACCGTCATGAGCCCCAGGACCGTGATCACCTGGGCCGAGAACGCCAGGATCTTCAACGACGTGGGATTCGCGTTCCGGGTCACGTTCCTCAACAAATGCGACGAGGTGGAGCGGCCGATCGTGGCCGAATACTACCAGCGCTGCTTCGGCACGGAACTGCCGGAGAGCGGCGTCGCGGCCTATATGGCCTGACCGGACCCGAAGCTGCGGGCCCGCCCCGGGCGGGCCCCCCGAGCGTAGCCGATGCCCCACGACGACAGCCCGATCGAGACATTCAAGCGCGCCACCGCCGCGACCGTGAGGGCGATTTCCGGGCGCGACGACGCCACCATCGCCTTTTCCGGCGATTCCGCCGGGGTGGCCGGCACCCGGGTCCGTCTGCCGCAGCCGGGACGGGTGCTCGACCCGGCAGAGGCCGCGAGGCTGCGGGGCGCGGCGGACGCCACGGCGCTTAGGCTGCGCTTCCACGACCCCAAGCTGCACGCCAAACGGATGCCGGCCGACGAGACGGCGCGGGCCGCCTTCGAGGCGTTGGAGCAGGCGCGGTGCGAGGCGATCGGCGCCCGCCGGATGGCGGGGGTCGCCGCCAATCTCTCGGCCGCGCTCGAGGAACGGTATCGCAGGCTGGGCTTCGACCGGGTAACCGAACGGGAACAGGCGCCTCTGCCGGAGATCATGCGCCTCCTGGCCCGTGAGATCATGACCGGCGAACCGCCGCCGGCGGCGGCGCGCCACGCCGTCGATCTCTGGCGACCCTGGATCGACACGCGGATCGGCCGCGAGATCGGGGAACTGGCCCGGCTGGTGGAAAACCAGGGCGAGTACGCCCGCGAGGTCCGGAAACTGCTGCGGGACCTGGAGCTGGAGGTCGGCGCCGATCAGGAGCCGGAGGCCGACGAGCAGGAGGACGCCGAGGACAGCCAGGAAAAGGACGACCAGCCGGATCAGGGCAGCCGGCAGGGCGAGGAAAGCTCGGCCCAGGCGGAGAGCCTGGACGGCGAGCCGCAGGAGGGCGAGGAGGTCGACTCCGACGGCGGGGCCGAGGAGGTCGAGGGCGAG
>JAJUFW010000332.1 GCA_029263555.1 Alphaproteobacteria bacterium | reverse complement strand
CGTACTTCTTCTTGATCGGCCACAGCAGACGCCGGCCCTTGTCGGTGTTGGCGTTGTCCGGCCAGGAATTGAGCGGTGCGAAGCGCTGGTTGCCGGTATTGGCGCCCCCACGCCCGTCGGAAACGCGGTAGGACCCGGCGGCGTGCCAGGTCACGCGGGCCATCATGCCGACATAGCTGCCCCAGTCCGCCGGCCACCAATCCTGGCTGTTCGTCATGAGCGCGCGCAGGTCGGCCTTGAGCGCTTCGACGTCCAGCTTCTTCAGCTCTTCCCGATAGTTGAAGTCCTTGCCCAGCGGATTGGTCTTGGTGTCGTGCTGGTGAAGAATGTCGAGGTTCAGCGCGTTGGGCCACCAGCTCGTGACGGATTGGCCGAGGGCGGTGTTGCCGCCGTGCATGACCGGGCACTTGCCGGCCGACTGCATCAGTGCGTCCATATTAGCTCTCCTACAGCTTCCCCAAGGAACAGGAGCGGCTGACGTGGCCTATAGAAGGATCGCTCTCCAAAGCGACCATGACTATTGCCCACCCGCAATACCGATGCAGTAGCCAAACTGATCGATAATTTCCAATCGGATCTTCTAAAGATACCGATACGACTTTCTTATGGTTGCCGGCCGGCGAGCAATAAGAGGCGGCCGGACGGGACCGGCGACATGAGAGCTACGGCAGGTTGAGCTGCCAGGACACGCCGTACCGATCGCTGACCCAGGTGAACCGGCGGCTGAAGCCGTAGTCTCCCATCGGCATGAGGACAGCGCCGCCGTCCGACAGGGCGGAGAAGAGCCGGGACTGCTCCTCCTCCCCGCTGCAGTCGACGAAGAAGGAGAAGGAGGGCGTGAAGTCGAACTCGTGCTTCACCGGGCTGTCGATGCACATGACCTCCTGGCCCGCGATCGAGAAGCTTGCCACCTTCACCGACCCCTCGGGGCCCGGCTCGCCTGGCCCGTAGTGTTCCGCGCTGATCACCCGGGCATCCGGGAACAGGGACAGATAGAATGTCATCGCCTCCCGTGCCTGCCCCTGAAACATGAGAAAGGGCTTCACCGTCGTCCCGCTCACCCTGCCGTCCTTTCCTGGGATTCCCGAATGGCCGCCTCGATTCCGCGGCAGCTCTCTCCAGGCTGCCGCCTCAAGCCCGTCCGGGCAAGGACCGGAACGCCGGTCGCCGGATCGTGGGCGGCGGCGCCTTAAAGGGCGACGGGGATACGAGGCGGGTTTCTACCCGGCCCTGGCGCCGAGGCGAGGCGTGACGGCGGCGAGAAGGCCGGAGGCCAGGAGGGTATAGGCGGCCAGCATCAGGAGCTGCTGCGCCGCCGTCAGCCCGGCATCGAACAGATAGCCCATCAGCCCCGGCGCGAGGGCCGAGGCGAAGACCATGCCGGCTGACGCGAGCGAGCGGATGGCGCCCAGATGCCGCGTCCCGTAAAGCTCCGCCCAGAGCGCGCCCTGGACCGTGTTGGCGCTGCCGATACTGAGCCCGGACAGGACCATGAATACCGGCACCGCATAGGCGCTGTCCCAAAGGCCGAGAACCGCGACGCCGGCGACCAGCGGCATGAGGAAGGTGGGAAGGACGCGCGCGGAGGTGAAACGGTCGATGACCCATCCGGTCGCGAGCCCGGCGGCGACGGTCGTCAGCGCGTGCGCTGCGTACCAGCCGACGAACCAGGCGAGATCCCAGCCCTTGGACTGCACGATCGTGATCTGGTGGAAGAAGATCCCGGTAGCGACGAAGGGCGGGGCCAGCACACCGGGCATCACGGCATGGAAGATCGGATCGCGCAGCACCTGCGACCGCGTCCAGTCGCGCGGCGCGGGAGCGGCCGGCGCCTCTGCCCCGGCCTTGGTCCCCTCGTCCGCGGCCTCCGGTTCGGTCCGGAACAGGATGAGGATCAGGGGAACGGACACGGCAAGCAGCGCCGCGGCGCTAAGCGCCCAGGTCATGCGCCATCCGACCGAACCCGCAAGCGTGACGGCGATGATGGGAATAATGGCCTGGCTTGCCGGAAAACCCATCGCGGCCAGCGCGATCGCGCGGCCGCGTTCGCCCACGAACCAGCGCGCCATCGCCGTCATCGCGATGTGCCCCGGAAGTCCCTGCCCCAGAAGGCGCAGCGCGAACAGGATCGGCAACAGCATCCAGGCGGCGGCGACGCCCGCCATCGCCGCCGCGGCCAGGGCAAGCCCGGCGAGCGTCAGGCCTCCGACCGGGCGAAGAAACCGCCGGTCGGCCACCTGGCCGATCCACATCAGCACGCCGGCGCTGGCCAGCGTCGCGAGCATGTAGAGCGTTCCGAACGCCCCGTCGCTAAGTCCGAACTCGCTCTTGAGATCCTGGGCGAACAGCGCGATGAAGAAGGTCTGCCCGAAGGCCGAGGAAAAGGTGAGCAGGAACCCGCCGGCGAGCCATTGCCCTTTTCGTGGCGCGCTCTTGTGAGGATTGGGCAATTTCCGGTCCGGTGGCTGGAGAGGAGGAGGCGGACGCCCGGAAGGCATCCGCCGGGGCGACGCTCGTCGGCGCCGGTTGCGGGACCGTCCGCTTCCGGACGAAGCCGGGGCCGCCCCTCAGGTCCCGTGGGTCCGGCTATAGGCGTTGCGCGCCGGCGGCGTCCAGCCGGTGGGCGGCGCCTTCGGCCGATAGATCTCGACGAGCAGCGGGTAGCAGGCGGCCGCGTCGCTGGAATGTTCGGCGCTGCAGTCGCCGCCGGGGCAGGCCGACAGCCCGCCCAAGAGATCGATCTCGGCGAAGAATTCCAGGAAATCGCCCGGCCGGACGGGACTGGCCTTCATGAAGTACTGCCCGGTATCCCGGGTAAAGCCCGTGCACATGAAGACGTTGAGGACGTCGTGGACCAGGGGCTCGGCCTCCGCCAGGGGCACGCCCAGATGTCCGGCAAGGGCGCGGGTGAGGTTCGAGTGGCAGCAGTGATGATAGTCGCTTCCCGAAAGAAGCCGGTTCGTATAGGGATCGCAGCGCGTGCCGATCACGTCATGGACCGAACCGCCCCATTCGTCGAAGCCGTACCAGTCGAGCGTGTCCTGGGTGATGGTCGCCATCGGCCTCAGATAGGGCAGGCAGGACCACAGGCGGTCGCCCGTGGACAGATGGGTCCCGTGAAGCGCCCGCGTCTTGCCCGAGAAGAACCGCTCCGCCGGGTCGCCGGCCGCCCAGAGATTGAGATCGCCGACCTGCGGCCCCTCCACGGAAACGATTCGGAAGAAGCAGCCCGCGGGCACCTCGAAGCACCGAGCATCGCGGGGCGGCACGACCACCCGGTCCAGCGTCTCCCAGCCTTCCCGGGCCGCCCGGTAGGACGCAAGGTCCGGGGCCGCCAACCCACCCGTCGAATAGCAGATGACCGGCGCAATCCTTCGGCGCTCTTCGGCATCGGCCGGTGCGGGCGTTTCGCTTTCTGCAGGTTTCATCGGTGCTCCCCGGATCGAATTCCGGTCGAACTCTACAAGCCCCGCGGCGTCGCTGGCCAGTGCCGGCAGCAGGGTAAGATCCCGCCCCTGCAGAGCGCCCGCGGGCCGTCAGGCCTGATCCCTGGAACCCTCACCCCGGCGTGACGTTGGGGCAGACACCACCACACGGGGAGTCCTTAGATGGCCAACCTCAATGGCATTCTCGGCAGCATGCTGGCCACGGGGATGGCGGGCCGGAGCCGACGCGGACCGAGCTTCGCTTCCTCACCCTTCGGCATGGGCGGGTCGGGCCGCTCGATGGCGGCCGGAGCATCCGGAGGCGGCTTCAAGCAGGCAGCCGGCATCGCGGCCTTGGGTTACCTGGCCTACAAGGCCTATCAGCAGTACCAGCAAAGCAGCCCGACGCGCGGCGAGGGCGCGGCCGGCGGCGAGCCGGCCTCACCCCAGGCCGGGACATCCGACGGCCCGTCGCTCGGCGAGCGCCTGGCCGGTCTGCTGCGGCCGGAACAGCAGACCAAGCCCGACGCCGCCCTGGACGACGAGAAGGCCCTGCTGCTGATCCGCGCCATGATCGGTGCGGCCAATGCCGACGGGCAGATCAGCCCAGACGAGCGTCAGCGGATCCTCTCCCGGCTGCAAGAGGCCGGCGCCAGCGACGAGGATCGCCGCTTCATCGAGGCTGAACTCGCGTCCCCTCGCCCGATCGACTCGCTGGTGGCGGACATCCGCGACGGGGAAACGGCCGAGCAGGTCTATCT
>JAJUFW010000126.1 GCA_029263555.1 Alphaproteobacteria bacterium | reverse complement strand
GCATGCCCATCGCTGGCTGGGGTTCGACGACGCGCAGGTGATGGGCTGGCTTGCGGCCGCCGGTTTCGACACCGATTCCCCCATCCATCTGCCGGGTCATCCGCTCACCGTCACGATATGGCGCGCGGTGCGCAAGCCGCTGCCGATGCTTGACCGCGTGATGCCGTCCCGGCACGCCGGAGATGCGCAATGACCCCGACATCCTCCCGGAATGCCGAGGCTCTCCCGCCGGATCCGGCGGGCGGGCTCGGCGTCAGTTTCGAATTCTTCCCGCCCAAGACCGAGAAGATGGAAGAGACGCTGTGGGCCTCGATCAGGCGGCTGGCGCCGCTCGGCCCGCGCTTCGTCTCGGTCACCTACGGCGCCGGCGGCACGACGCGTGAGCGGACCCACGGGACCGTCGCGCGCATCCAGAGCGAGACCGGCCTTGTCGCGGCCGCGCATCTCACCTGCGTCGGCGCCACGCGGGACGAGATCGACGAGGTGGCCCGCGGCTACTGGGAGGCCGGCATCCGGCATGTGGTCGCCCTGCGCGGCGATCCGCCCGGCGACGGGGTCGGGGGCATCGCCGGCACCTACACGCCCCATCCGGGCGGCTATCCCTATGCGGCCGATCTGGTCGCGGGGCTCCGGCGGGTGGCGGATTTCGAGATCAGCGTCGCCGCCTATCCGGAAGTGCATCCGGCGGCGCCCAGCGCCGAATTCGACCTGGACAACCTGAAGCGCAAGATCGACGCCGGCGCGACGCGGGCGATCACCCAGTTCTTCTTCGACAACGCCGCCTATCTGCGCTTCCGGGACCGGGCCGCCGCGGCCGGGGTTTCGGTCCCGATCGTGCCGGGCATTCTGCCGATCACCAATTTCGCCCGCACGATCCAGTTCGCCGAAGCGTGCGGCGCCAGCGTTCCGCCGGCGCTCGCGGAACTCTTCGACGGCCTGGACGACGAGCCGGAGACGCGGGCCCTCGTCGCCGCCACCGTCGCGGTCGAGCAATGCCGGACGCTGCATGCCGAGGGCGTTCGTGAGTTCCACTTCTACACCCTGAACCGGGCCGAGCTGACGCTGGCCATCTGCCGGATGCTGGGCGTCCGGGGCGATCGCGAGGCGGCCGCCGCGTGATCCCGCGCGGCGGCCGGCCCATTCTCGAACGATGAACAAGGATATCCGCTGTGGCCCATCTGCTTGACCTGCTGCGCGACCGCGTCCTTCTCTGCGACGGCGGCATGGGCAGCCGCGTCCAGGCGCTGGATCTCGACGTCGAGCGGGACTTCTGGGGCAAGGAGAACTGCACCGAGGTGCTGAACCTGTCCCGGCCGGATCTCGTGCGCGACATCCACCGCGGCTATTTCGAAGCCGGCGCCGACATGGTCGAGACCAACACCTTCGGCGGATCGCCGATCACGCTCGGCGAATTCGATCTCCAGGACCGGGCGGCCGAAATCAACCGCGTCGCTGCCGAACTGGCCCGAGAGGCCGCGGAAAGCTTTGCCGCCGACGGCCGCCAGCGCTTCGTCCTGGGTTCGATCGGGCCGGGCACCCGGCTGCCCAGCCTGGGGCATGTCGGCTACGACCAGTTGGAGCAGGCATTCACCATCCAGGCCCGCGGCCTGATCGCCGGCGGGGTCGATGCCATCCTGATCGAGACCTGCCAGGATCCGCTGCAGATCAAGGCGGCGGTCAATGGCGTCAAGAACGCCCGGCACGAGGCGGGGCGCGACACGCCGATCTTCGTCCAGGTCACGGTCGAGACCACAGGCACGCTGCTGGTCGGCACCGACATCGCCGCGGCGGCGACCGTCGTCCACGCTCTCGACGTCCCGCTGATCGGTCTGAACTGCGCGACCGGCCCCCAGGAGATGGCCGAGCACGTGAAGTGGCTGGCCGAGAACTGGGACGGGCTCATCTCGGTGCAGCCGAACGCCGGCCTGCCGGAGCTGGTCGACGGAAAGACCGTCTACCCGCTGGGCGGGCGGGAACTGGCGGCCTGGCTGGAGCGCTTCGTCGAAGAGGACGGGCTGAACCTGATCGGCGGCTGCTGCGGCACGAATGTCGAGCATATCCGGGCGCTGGACGAGATGCTGCGGCGGCGGGGCGGGGCGGCGCGCCGCCCGCCGGTCCGTGCCCGGACCGTCCATTGGGTCCCGTCCCTGGCCTCGCTCTATGGGGCCGTGCCTCTGCGGCAGGAAAACGCCTATCTTTCGATCGGGGAGCGCTGCAACGCCAACGGATCGAAGAAGTTCCGGGAATACCAGGAGGCCGGCGACTGGGAGGCGTGCGTCGCCATGGGGCGCGACCAGGTCCGGGAGGGCAGCCATACGCTCGATCTCTGCACGGCGTTCGTCGGCCGGGACGAGGTCTCCGACATGGTCCAGGTGCTGACCCGGATGACGGCCGCGGTCACCGCGCCGCTGGTCATCGATTCGACCGAATATCCGGTGATCGAGGCGGCGCTGAAGCTCTATGGCGGCAAGCCGATCATCAATTCCATCAACTTCGAGGACGGCGAGGAGGCGGCAGCCAAGCGGCTGACGCTCGCCCGGAAGTTCGGCGCCGCGGTGATCGCGCTGACGATCGACGAGGCGGGAATGGCGAAGACCGCCGACGACAAGATCCGCATCGCCCGGCGCCTCTACGACTTCGCCGTCAACCGGTTCGGGCTGCCGCCCAGCGACCTCCTGTTCGACCCGCTCACCTTTACGATCGCGACCGGCAATGAGGACGACCGCCGGCTTGGCCTGGAGACACTGGACGCCATCGAGCGCATCTCGAAGGAGATGCCCGAATGCCAGATCATCCTCGGGCTGTCGAACATCTCCTTCGGCCTCAACCCGGCGGCCCGCCACGTCCTGAACTCGGTCTTCCTGGACCACGCCCAGCGGCGCGGGCTGACCGGCGCGATCGTCCATGTGTCCAAGATCGTGCCGCTCCACAAGATCGACCCGAAGGAGGTCGAGGTGGCCGAAGACCTGATCTTCGACCGCCGGCGGCCGGGCTACGATCCGCTGGAAAAGATGCTGGAGCTGTTCGCCGACCGGAAGGTGGAGAAGGCGGAAACCCGCAAGCGTGCCGAGACGGTCGAGGAGCGCCTCAAGGAGCGGATCGTGGACGGCGACCGCCAGGGGCTGGAAGCCGATCTCGACGAGGCGCTCCAGCGCTACGCCCCGCTCGACATCATCAACACCCACCTGCTGGACGGGATGAAGGTCGTCGGCGACCTGTTCGGTGCGGGCAAGATGCAACTGCCCTTCGTGCTGAAGTCGGCGGAAACCATGAAGACGGCCGTCGCCTATCTGGAGCCGTTGATGGAAAGGGTCGAGGGGCAGCAGAAGGGCACGATCGTGCTTGCCACCGTGAAGGGCGACGTGCACGACATCGGCAAGAACCTTGTCGACATCATCCTGACCAACAACGGCTACCGGGTCATCAACCTGGGCATCAAGCAGCCGATCGCGACCATCATGTCGGCGGCCCGCGAGCACAAGGCGGACGCGATCGGCATGTCCGGCCTGCTGGTCAAGTCGACGGTCGTGATGAAGGAAAACCTCGAGGAGATGAGCCGAAGCGGTTTCGACATCCCGGTCTTCCTGGGCGGCGCCGCGCTGACCCGGAACTTCGTCGAGGAGGATTGCGTCCGGACCTATGCCTCCGGCCGCGTCGCCTATGCCCGCGACGCCTTCGACGGGCTTGCACTCATGGACAAGGTTGTGACCGGCGAGTTCGATGCGTATCTCGACGGCGTGGCCCGGAAACGCCTCGGCAAGCCGTCGAACCAGAACCGGAAGGTCGGCCGGGCGGTCAGCCCGGCGGGCGGCGTCGACCGGGAGGCCGCGCGCGAGAAGCGGCGCCGGCTTGCCGAGGGTGTCGAGGTCCCCGAACCGCCCTTCTGGGGGCCGCGGGTGATCGCACGAGTGCCGCTCAAGACGCTCGTGCCCTATCTCAACGAGCGCATGCTCTACCCGCTGCAATGGGGCTACCGGAAGGAAGGGCGGCGGCTCGACGAATACATGGTCTGGGCACAGCAGGAGCTGCGGCCGATCCTGAAGCGGATGGTCGATCTCGCGGAGGCCGAGGACATTCTGGTGCCGCAGGCGGTCTACGGCTATTGGAAGACTGCAGCCGAGGGCAACGACCTGATCCTGTTCGACCAGGACGGCGAGACGGAGGTCGGCCGTTTCACGCTCCCGCGCCAGGCGAAGGCGCCGAAGGGCGAGGAGCTCGGCATGTGCATCACCGACTTCGTGCGCGACGTGGATTCGGGCGAACGGGACGTCATCGGCCTCCAGGTGGTGACCATGGGGCAGCGGGCGTCGGAGGTGGCCCGGGAATGGTTCGCGAGCGACCGCTACCAGGACTATCTCTATCTCCACGGGCTTTCGGTCGAGATGACCGAGGCGATGGCCGAATATGTCCACAAGCGTATCCGGGCGGAACTCGGCTTCGGCGCCGAGGACGACCGCGACATGGAGAAGATGCTGCAGCAGGGATATCGCGGAGGCCGCTATTCCTTCGGCTATCCGGCCTGCCCGAACCTGGAGGACCAGGACCAGCTTCTGCGCCTTCTGGACGCCGGCCAGATCGGGGTCGAACTCAGCGACGAATTCCAGCTGCATCCCGAACAGAGCACGTCCGCCATCGTTCTCCACCATCCGAAGGCCAAGTATTTCGGCGTCTAGGGTCCGGACGACGCCCGCGCGGGCGGCCGGAACGATCGTGGAACACGGGGGGTTGAAGGGATCCGACTGTCCGCCTCGGCGGAATCCGGGAAGGGGAAGGGACGGTACATGGACCTGATTCGGATCCTGCTTGCGATCCTGCTGCCGCCGCTCGGCGTGTTCCTGCAGGTCGGGCTGGGGCTCCAGTTCTGGCTAAATATCCTGCTGACGCTGCTCGGCTACATCCCGGGCATCGTGCATGCGCTATGGGTGATCCTGAAGAAGTGAACCTTCCGTCGCGGACGAGAGCCGCCCGGCCGGACATCCCGAACTTGCGGCGGATGCCGGACGGCAGCTTCCAGGCGGACCCTGTCCCCGACCGTGACCGGCGGCTGGAGCGCTTCTCCCGCATCGCGGAGCTTCTCGACACCCGGTGGCGTCTTCCCGTGCTGGGCTGGCGCTTCGGTATCGACGGGCTGGCCGGGCTCTTCCCCGGCGCCGGCGACGTGGCGACGGGACTGATCTCGGCCTGGCTCATCCTGGAAGCGCGCCGCCTCGGCGTGCCGCGGCACGTGCTGGTCCGGATGCTCGGCAACGTCGCCGCCGACGTCGCGGTCGGCGCCGTTCCGGTGCTGGGCTCGATCTTCGATTTCGCCTTCAAATCGAACACCCGCAACCTCCGCCTGCTGCGCCGGCATCTGGAACGGGATCTGGAAGGCAGGCGCTAGTCCTTCGGAACGCTTCCGCTCCGTACGGCCCGCCGCCGCGGGCGGCTGTCGGCGGCGCTGGTCCGGCCGGCGGCCCGGCGCCGGGCCTTCAGCACGGTCAGAATGGCCATCCGACCGGCGGTATCTGCGGCCGGCCAGGCGGCGATCTCGTCCGGCGTGCGCAGGCAGCCGGCGCAGAGCCCGGTCTCCGGGTCCAGGCGGCAGACCCCGATGCAGGGAGAGGGAATGACGGTGCCGTCGTCGCTCATGGCGGGAGAACCTTGCCAGAACGGGAAGGGCTTTGCACGGGGTCTCCGCGGCGCGGATTTCGCGGTGTCGCCGCGGCATCACAAGGTGTCGTAATCGCGCTTGAGCCCCGGGCGGGCCAGGCCGATAGACTTGGCTGGCAAAACCCCGGGAGGAGCAGACCCCATGAACGTATCGGCTGAGGATGGCGAGACGAGGACACGCCGGGGCCGCGGCGGTGCCGAAGCGCGCCGGGCGGCGCGCCGGGGCGGGCCGATCCAGCAGATGCGCTATGTGGAGCGCAAGCTCTCGGTCTACGAAGTCCTGACCCAGGAGGGTCTGGAGCTGATCGAGCACAACGCCGATACGGTGCTCGAGGAGATCGGGATCGAATTCCGCGACGATCCGGAGACGCTGGCCCTGTGGAAGGATGCCGGCGCGGACGTCCAGGGCAGCCGGGTGCGGTTCCCGCGCGGCCTGGTGCGAAGCCTGATCCGGACGGCGCCCTCCAGCTTCATCCAGCACGGCCGGAACCCGGACCGTTCGGTCATGATCGGCGGCAACGCGACCGTCTTCGCGCCGGTCTACGGACCGCCTTTCGTCCGGACCCTCGACGAGGGCAGGCGCTACGCCACGATCGAGGATTTCCGGAATTTCGTGAAGCTCGCCTACCTGACGCCGGTCATGCACCATTCCGGCGGAACAGTGTGCGAGCCGGTGGACCTGCCGGTGAACAAGCGGCATCTGGACATGGTCGCCGCCCATATCCGCTATTCCGACAAGCCGTTCATGGGATCGGTCACGGCGCCGGAACGCGCCGCCGATTCCGTGGAGATGGCGCGGATCGTCTTCGGCGCGGACTTCGTCGACCGGAACTGCGTCCTCATCAACCTGATCAACGCCAACTCGCCCATGGTCTGGGACTCCGTGATGCTGGGCGCGTTGAAGACCTATGCCCGGGCCGGGCAGGCCTGCATCGTGACCCCGTTCATCCTGGCCGGCGCGATGGCGCCGGTCACGGCGGCGGGGGTGCTGACGCAGACCCTGGCCGAGGCGATGACCGGCATGGCGCTGACCCAGCTGGTCCGGCCGGGGGCCCCAGTCGTCTTCGGGTCCTTCGCCTCCTCCATTTCGATGCAGTCGGGCGCGCCGACCTTCGGCACGCCGGAGCCCGCCCTGATCCTCTATGGCGCGGCGCAGCTCGCCCGCCGGCTCAACGTGCCGTTCCGGTCCGGCGGCTCTCTCTGCGCGTCCAAGATTCCCGACGCCCAGGCAGCCTATGAAAGCATGCAGACGATGCTGCCGACCATGATGGGCGGGGTGAACTTCGTCCTGCATTCGGCCGGCTGGCTCGAAGGCGGGCTCGTGTCGTCCTACGAGAAGTTCATCATGGACGCCGATCAGCTCGGCATGATGCAGGTCTTCTCGGAAGGCATCGATCTCAGCGAGAACGGGCAGGCGATGAGCGCCATCCGGGAGGTGGGACCGGGCAGCCATTACCTCGGCTGCGCCCACACCCAGGCCAATTTCGAGACCGCATTCTACCGGTCCACGATCGCCGACAACAATTCCTTCGAGCAGTGGCAGGCCGAAGGCGAGAAGGACGCCGCCGCCCGCGCCAACCAGATCTGGAAGAAGATGCTGGCCGAATACCAGGCCCCGGCCCTCGATCCGGCGATCGACGAGGCGCTGGAGGATTTCATCGTCCGGAAGAAGGCCTCGATGCCGGACGCATTCGTTTGAGGGAGCTCGCGAACAAGATGGCCGATCAGGACGATCTCGATCTCAGGACGCTGCCCGACGATGAACTCGTCGAGCAGATGTGGGACGACCTTTACGACGGACTCAAGGACGAGATCGTCGAGGGCGTGAACATCCTGCTGGAACGCGGATGGCAGCCCTATGACATCCTCACGAAGGCGCTCGTCGAAGGCATGCGGATCGTCGGCATCGATTTCCGGGACGGCATCCTGTTCGTGCCGGAAGT
>JAJUFW010000285.1 GCA_029263555.1 Alphaproteobacteria bacterium | reverse complement strand
CCGGCGGAGGAGTGCCGGCTGGACTGGGAGGCGGAACGGCTCCATTCCGACGCCGCCCGCGGGTCCGACATGCCTGGAGAACCGCAGATCGTCGCGCTCTGGTCCGCTGTCCTGTCCCGGATGGCGGAAGCGCCCGACCAGGATGCCTTCGCCATCCCGCGCGAGCCCTGGCGCCAGATTCAGAGGGCGGACCTCAATCTGCGTCTGGCGCTTCCGGATGCCGATGCGGATGCGCTTCCGGACACGGGCGGGGACGCCTTCGGGGCGCTCCGGGAAGCGATCGGGAGGGCCGTGGAGCAGCACGATGCGGCCGGGTGGGACCGGGCCGTTTTCGACCGTCACCGCGCCGGAACCGTCATCCCGGGAGAGGTCTATCAGAGGGTCCACCGCCTGCCGTCGGTCCTGCCGGTCGCGCCACGGCAGGATCGGCGACAGGCGGCGATCGTCCTGCGGCCGGATGCCGCTTGCGGGACGCGCGCCGTCGCATGGCAGCTTGCCCAGGAGTTCCGGCGGGAAGGTGCCGACTGCCATCTGGTCGCGATGGGCGAGGGAGCGTTCGGCTGGCGGCCGGCCGAGACGGACGTCTTCGTCTCGATCGTCCATTTCCCTTCTCCGCTTCTCGCTCCCGCACGGACGGGCGGATCCTACAATGGCGCCCCCGTGCCGGCGATCGAGGACCAGGACTACGCCATCGGCACGCTCGCCCCCTTCACACGGGTGGTCGTTCTGGATCATCCCGGGGCATTCGCCCTTGCCGGCGCGCTGCGACGGCTGGGCGTCGAGACCTGGGCCGCCCTTTGTGGGAATTCGTTCGACCCGCCCGGTCGGCTCAATCTCATCGCCGCCTGCACCGCTTTCGAGCATGCCTTCGACCGCGTCCTTGCGTCCGACGACGTGACGCGGGGACTTTGTCTCGCCATGGGAATTCCGGGCGAGAAGCTTCGTTGTCCGGACGATCCGGACCAACCTTCAGGCCTCCCATGATCCACTGCGGGACAGAAACCCTTCCCACCCTCTATGACGGCTCGACCAAGCTGATCCGCTTCGCGGCCGGCGGGCCGCCGGAGGCGTTGAGCGGACTTCCGGTCCGAATCGTCGAAGCGGTTCAAGCGGCGAAGGGCGCCGCGGTCTGGCTGGGCGTCCGGACGCCGGGAGAGGGCTGTATGCTGACGGTTCCTCCCGCCAATGTCTGGGTGGTCTGGGTCGAGGACCCGGCATCGGTGCCGGTGGCGGAGCGGCTGCTCGCCTGGTGGCGGGGAGCCGGCGGCGCTTCCGGTTTTCCCGATCTCTGCATCGGGGACGTCCGGGACCTGGAGCGCCTTCTCCTCCGCCGCGCCTTCGCCGAGGCGGAGGCGCTCTGCCGCCGCAATCGGGATCTGCAGTTCGGCCTCTCCGCCTTGCGCGCCGGCCTTGCGGAGGAGACCCGGCCATCGCCCGAACTTCTGGATCTCGTCGAAAATCTGCGCCTTGCCGGCCCGCGGCTGATCTACCAGAACAGCTGCAGCGGCGGCACGATCACGGTGCCGGAGGTTCCCCTGACGGCATCCCCGAGCGGGTCGGCCGGTGCGCTGGTGCAACCCTTGCCGATCTGGGCGCGCGGGCTTGCCGGGATCGACCTTCGCATCGTCGATCCCGGAGAGGAGCCGGGCGTGCTCGCGGTCACGCTGCATGCCGCCGACGCCGGGCAGGATCTCGCCCACTGGCAGGTGCCTGCGGCCGAACTTCGGGCCGGATGGCTGCCTCTCCATCTCGACGCGGCCCTGTCGTCGTCCTGTCGGGCCCTGGAGCTCAGGGTCGGCCATGTCGGCGCGAACGGGCGCCCGCCCGTGCTCGGCACGGCCGGAACGGGGGCGCTGACCGAGTTCGCGGCCGTGGTAAGGGAATCGGATCCCGCGCTGGCCGCCGGCATGCTGGCGCTCAGGATCTGGGGCGGCGTGCCGGGCGTCGGCACCGGCGAGGCGCGGCATCTTTCGGCACATCCGCTGCCGAAGATGCTGGAATGCCCGCTGCCCGACCCGGTGGTTGCCCGTGCTCGCCTAGTCAGCAAACACCAGGTCAGCCATACGGTGTTCGCTCCCTTCGGGCCCGGACGGCTGCTTCTCCATCCGGTCCGTGGGGCGGTCTCGACGGCCTGCCTGCCGCTTGCCGAAGAGACCGGGTTCAAGCAGGCCGCCTGCCAGGTCGTGGTCGAGGATGCCCGCTGCCGGACCCCGGTCGGCTGCAAGCTGGTCGTGGCCGTGCCCGGGACGACGCCGGAGCAGGCCGCCCGGGACGAAGGGGTGCTTGCGTCCAGCGGCTGGATCGTGCTCGACCGCCCGGAACGGCCGGCGCAGCTGGTCGCGGATCTGGCCGAACCCTGGACCGGGCCGGTCGACCTCTACCTGTTCAGCGATCTTCCCCAGGGCGGTACCGGCTGGTGGGCACGGACGGTCTTCAGCCGGTTCTCGATCTTCCTGGACTGGCACGCCGCCTGGGCGTCGGAGCCGGTGCTTCCTTCCGTTCCCGCGATCGGTGTCGCGGCTGAGTGATGCGGTGGCGGTGCTTGCATCGGAAAAGGCGTTGCGCCGGCAGCAGTCTCCGCGATAAAGATAATCGTGACCGGGGCGAATAATCGTCCAAAGCGATCCGCCGCATCTGCGTTCCGGAGACGAGACGAGTGACCAGACCGAATTTCAGCAGCCGAATGGGCAGGGGCGTTGTCGCCACGCCATCGGCGCTGCGTGGCCGGTCGCTCGCTGCTTTCCGCGGTCTGACGTCCGCCAGGCCGGACACGGCGCTACTTCTCCTTCGACTTAGCGGCCCCTGGGCGCATTGAGCCGTCGCGTCTGCCCGCGGCGGATGCGTTCAGGGGACAGTCGGCGCTCCGCTTGCGGGCGTCCATGACCTTGCAGCCTCGTTAGCCCCAAGGACTGATCCATGACCACCGAAACTCCCGCTGCCGTCGCCGAGCGACAAGGCGACCGCGTCATCATCTTCGACACCACCTTGCGCGACGGCGAGCAGTCGCCCGGCTGCTCGATGAACCTCGAGGAGAAGCTGAAGATCGCCCGCGTGCTCGACGAAATGGGCGTCGACGTCATCGAGGCCGGCTTCCCCATTGCGTCGAACGGCGATTTCGAGGCTGTGCAGGAAGTCGCGAAGACCGTCCGCAACGCGGTCGTGGCCGGCCTGGCGCGGGCGACCGCGCGCGACATCGAGCGCGCCGGCGAAGCGCTGAAGGGTGCGGCGCGCCCGCGCATCCACACCTTCATTTCCACGAGCCCCCTGCACATGAAGTACAAGCTCCAGATGGAGCCGGACGCCGTGTTGCAGGCGGTGATCGACAGCGTCACGCTCGCCCGGCGCTTTACCGACGACGTGGAGTGGAGCCCCGAGGACGGGTCCCGCACCGAGCCGGACTTCCTGTGCCGGACCGTCGAGGCGGCGATCAAGGCCGGTGCCACCACGATCAACATCCCCGACACCGTGGGCTATGCCACTCCCGAGGATTATGCCGCGATCTTCCGGATGGTGCTGGAGCGGGTGCCGGGCGCCGACAAGGTGATCCTCTCGGCCCACACCCACAACGACCTGGGGCTTGCCGTCGCCAACGCCCTTGCGGCGGTCCAGGCCGGGGCCCGGCAGGTCGAGTGCACGATCAACGGCATTGGGGAACGCGCCGGCAACGCAGCCATGGAAGAGATCGTCATGGCCATGCGGACGCGGCCGGACAAATATCCCTTCCATAACCGCATCGTCACGCAGAACATCATGAAGGCGTCCCGGCTGCTGTCGAGCGTGACCGGGTTCCAGGTGCAGCCGAACAAGGCGATCGTCGGCGCCAACGCCTTCGCCCACGAAAGCGGCATCCACCAGGACGGGATGCTCAAGCACGCCGGAACCTACGAAATCATGACCCCGGAATCGGTCGGGCTCACCCGTTCGAACCTGGTCATGGGCAAGCATTCCGGCCGAAATGCCTTCCGCACCAAGCTGCGCGAGCTGGGCTTCGACGACATCGGCGACAACGCCTTCCAGGACGCGTTCCAGCGCTTCAAGGACCTCGCCGACAGGAAGAAGGAGATTTTCGACGAGGACATCATCGCCCTGGTCGACGATTCCATGGCGCGGGACAGCGAACGGATCCGGTTCGTCAGCCTGGGCGTTATGGCCGGCTCCATCGGCGCCCAGACGGCGCAGATCGTGCTCGAGATCGACGGCGAGACGAAATGGTCGCAGACCAGCGGTTCGGGGCCCGTCGACGCCATCTTCAACGCCATCTCGCAGCTGGTCCCGCATGAGGCGAAGCTGCAGCTCTACCAGGTCAACGCCGTGACCGGCGGCACCGACGCCCAGGCCGAAGTCACAGTCCGGCTGGAAGAGGCCGGGAAGACCGTGGCCGGGCAGGGGGCCGACTACGACACGCTTGTCGCCTCGGCCCGCGCCTATATCCACGCGCTGAACAAGCTGCTCACGAAGCGCGAGAAGTCCGCGCCGGCGGCCCTGTCGGCCTGAAGCGCCCGCCCTTCAGCCTTGGGGGTAAAACGAGAACCCGCCCGCGCCGAAGGCCGGGAACGACGGTTCATATGGTGCGCCTTCAGGTCGCTTGAATCGGCGCGCGGCGGCCTGTAACGATTTGCGGCTTGGCCGGGGACCGAGGTCCCGGCCGGGGTTCCGGGTCGGTCGCGGGCCGCCCCACAGGG
>JAJUFW010000142.1 GCA_029263555.1 Alphaproteobacteria bacterium | reverse complement strand
GAGAGCGGGTGAAAACCCCGGCGACGGTGGCGCCGGGATCGATTGCCGCCAGGAACAGATCGGGCGCGCCGGTCTTCTTGATCCCGACCGCCTGTCCGGCGACACGGACGCCGGGGATTGCCGGCAGGACGGGAAAGGATTCGGGCGCAAGCGGCGAACGGGCAAGCGGCATGGGACGGGCATCTCCGGCAGAAGCAAACCGCTGTCCGCTTTACGCCCAGTCCGGGCCGAGGGCAAGAGCGGCCCGGGCCGCTTCCCGGCTGCTCCCTCGTTCCGTCCCGCTGCCGCCCTGAACCGGAGGCTACTGCTCGGCAGGCGCCTCTTCCGGCTGGGCCATGGGATTGCCGTCCGGGCCGTAGACGGTGATCTCGGCATCGCTGCGCAGTTCGGCGACGATGTCCTGAACGATCTGCCGCTCCACGTCCTGTTCCAGCGAACCGCGGATCTGCTCCAGCGTCGGCTGCTCCTGCATCCGCCGATCCTCGACCCTGATGACGTGCCAGCCGAACTGGGTCTGTACCGGCTCCTCGCTGGTCGTGCCGGGCTCCAGGGCGAAGGCCGCCTCGGCGAAAGGCTCGACCATCCGGTCCTTCGTGAAGTAGCCGAGATCGCCGCCGTTGGATGCGCCCGGATCCTTCGACTTCTCGGCTGCGATCGCCGCGAAATCGCCGCCCTCCTCAAGCTGCCTGATGATGTCCCGGGCCTCTTCCTCGGTTTCGACCAGGATGTGCCGGGCCCGGACTTCCTCGGCCGGCGGGTTGGCGGCCAGGAAATCCTGATACGCGGCCTGGATGGCCTCTTCGGTCATCTTCTCGTCGATCTGCTGGTTCAGCCAGACCTCCTGGACGATTCGGCGCTCCGCATCGGCAAGCCGGCGCTGCACCTCCTCGCTGTCCTGAAGCCCGGCGTCCATGGCCTTGCGCGCGATGAGGCGGCCGGTGACGAGCTGGTCCGCCACCAGGGGAACCAGCATCTGCACCGGCATCTGGCGCACCTGTGGCGGAAGGGTCTGGATCGTGTCCAGGACCTCGCTCTGATAGATCTTCTCGCCGTTCACCTCGGCGACAAGGCGGTCTTCCACCTGCTCGGCGGTGGCCGTCGGATCGTCCTGGGCTTGCACGGACGCCACCGCGCCCGTCAGGACCCAGGCCAGGACGGCGCCGCTGGCGGCGGCTTTGAGAGTTGATGATCGCATAGGAGTTCGGATCCTTTCAGGCGGCTTTTGGAATGCCGATAGTCCGGTCGGCTCCGGCAGGCGGGAAACCCCGCCCGGTAAAGCACAGGTCAAAGTTGCTCACAATACGGCAGGGATCGTGGACCCGGCCGAATTAGCGGGATCTGGCGATGGCGCCCAGCAGCCCGCGCACGATCTCGCGCCCGAGCCGGCTGCCGATGCTGCGCATCGCGCTCTTCACGAAGGCCTCGCCGATGCCCTGCCGGCGGGATGGAAGAGAACGTGCGCCGGCCCGCCGGCCAGACTTCTGCTCCCGCCCCGGCGCGGGCTCCCCGGTCCCCTCGGACTCCGCGGCAGCCCGCTCCTTCAGCTTCTCATAGGCGGAGATCCGATCGAAGCTTTCGTCGTATCTGGCGGCCTCCGTGCTTGCTGCCATGATCGTCTTGCGCTCCTCCGCCGTTGCCGGTCCGATGCGGGAGGATGGCGGACAGACCAGCACCCGGTCGACGACGGTCGGCCGGCCCTTTTCGTCCAGGGTGGAGACCAGCGCCTCGCCCACCCCCAGTTCGGTGATGACGGCGGCTGTCTCGAACTTCGGGTTGGGGCGAAAGGTCTCGGCCGCCGACTTCACCGCCTTCTGCTCCCGCGGGGTGAAGGCGCGAAGCGCGTGCTGGACCCGGTTGCCGAGCTGGCCCAGCACCGTATCCGGGATGTCCAGCGGGTTCTGGGTGACGAAATAGACGCCGACGCCCTTGGAGCGGATGAGCCGGACCACCTGCTCGATCTTCTCCACGAGCGCCTTCGGCGCGTCGTCGAACAGGAGATGCGCCTCGTCGAAGAAGAAGACGAAGCGCGGCTTCTCCCGATCGCCCACCTCCGGCAGCTCCTCGAACAGCTCGGACAGGAGCCAGAGCAGGAAGGTCGCATAGAGCCGCGGACTCTGCATCAGCCGGTCGGCGGCCAGCAGGTTGACGATCCCGTGGCCGTTCGCGTCCTGCCTGATCAGGTCGGTGATCTTGAGGGCAGGCTCGCCGAAGAAGCGGTCGCCGCCCTGGTGCTCCAGGGTCAGCAACGCGCGCTGGATCGCCCCGACCGACGCCTTGCTGACATTGCCGTAGCGCGTCGTGAGGCTCGCGGCGTTCTCGCCGACGAACTGCAGCATGGCCTGGAGGTCCTTCAGGTCCAGGAGCAGCAGCCCCTCCTCATCGGCGACGCGGAAGGCGATGTTGAGGACCCCCTCCTGCGCCTCGCTGAGGTCGAGAAGCTGGGCCAGCAGCAGCGGCCCCATCTCCGACACGGTCGCGCGGATCGGGTGCCCCTGCTCCCCGAACACGTCCCAGAAGACCGTAGGGCAGCCCCGGTGCCCGAAGTCGGCGATACCGATCTTCCGCACGCGGTCGTCGATCTTCTCGTTCGGGCTGCCGGCCTGGCTGATGCCGGAAAGATCGCCCTTGATGTCGGCCATGACGGTCGGAACGCCGTTCCGCGAGAAGCCTTCGGCCAGCACCTGCAGGGTGACCGTCTTTCCGGTCCCGGTCGCGCCCGCGATCAGCCCGTGCCGGTTCGCAAGCGGCAGCAGCAGGTGCCGCGGCTCCTCGCCCCGGCCGATCAGGATGGCGCCGTCCCGATTCATGAAGCTCTCCCGTTTGGTCCCTTGTTCAGCCCGAAGGCGTCAGCCTAACGCTTCGCCCGGCGGAATGGCACAGGGAAGCGGCCCCGCGACCGATCGTCCGTTGGCAAGCCCACCAGATGTTGTATAAGCGCGGGCATGTCCCGCCGCCCCTTGGAAATTCTGCGCACCGTCTTCGGCTATGACAGCTTCCGAGGCCAGCAGGCGGAGATCATCGACCACGTCGTCGCCGGAGGCGACGCGCTGGTCCTGATGCCGACCGGCGGCGGGAAGTCCCTTTGCTATCAGATCCCGGCGCTCGCCAGGGACGGCGTCGGCATCGTCGTCTCGCCCCTGATCGCCCTCATGCAGGACCAGGTGGAGGCGCTGCGGCAGCTCGGCGTCCGGGCCGCCGCGCTCAACTCCACCCTCGCCTACGAGGAAAGCCGCGAGGTCCTGCGGCAGATGCGGGCGGGCGCCATCGACCTCGTCTATGTCGCGCCGGAGCGGCTGCTGGGCAACGGGCTCATGGACCAGCTCGACCGTTGCCGGATCGCGCTGTTCGCGATCGACGAGGCCCATTGCGTTTCCCAATGGGGCCACGACTTCCGGCCGGACTATCTGCAGCTTTCGGTACTGCACGACCGCTATCCCCAGGTGCCGCGTATCGCGCTCACGGCCACTGCGGACGGCCCCACCCGCAAGGACATCGTCGAACGGCTGAAGCTGGACGATCCGTCGCGCGACAGCCGCATTTTCGTCGCCGGCTTCGACCGGCCGAACATCCGCTACCGGGTCGCCACCAAGCGCAACACCAAGGCCCAGCTTCTCTCCTTCCTGGAGGAGCACGAGGGCGAGGCCGGGATCGTCTACTGCATGTCCCGCGGCAAGGTGGACGAGATCGCCCGCTGGCTGGTCGAACAGGGCCGCGCCGCCCTGCCCTACCATGCCGGCCTGGACAAGACCGTGCGCGCCGCCCATCAGGAGCGCTTCCTCAAGGAGGAAGGTCTGGTCATGGTGGCGACCATCGCCTTCGGCATGGGCATCGACAAGCCGAATGTCCGGTTCGTCGCCCATCTGGACCTGCCGAAGAGCCTGGAGGCCTATTACCAGGAAACCGGCCGGGCGGGCCGGGACGGCCTGCCGGCGGAGGCCTGGATGGTCTACGGCCTGGAAGACGTCGCCAAGCTGCACCAGCTTCTGGAATCCTCCGAGGCACCCGACGCCCAGAAGCGGATCGAGCGCCGCAAGATCGATGCGCTGCTGGGTTATTGCGAAACCGTGCGCTGCCGCCGGCAGGTGCTGCTCGACTATTTCGGCGACCGTTGCGACCCTTGCGGGAACTGCGACACCTGCCTCGAGCCGGTCGAGAGCTTCGATGCGACGGTCGAGGCCCAGATGGCGCTGTCCGCCGTCTACCGCACGGGCCAGCGCTTCGGCGCGGCCCACCTCATCGACGTGTTGATGGGCGCCGACACCGAGAAGATCCGCTCATTCGGGCACGACAAGCTGTCGGTCTACGGGATCGGCAAGGCGGTCGGCCGCGACCGTTGGCGCTCCATCCTCCGCCAACTCGTCGCCCACGGGCTGCTGGTCGTCGACATGGCGGGCCATGGCGGCCTTCACCTCGGCGAGGATTGCCGCGCGATCCTGCGCGGCGAACGCCGGATCGAGCTGCGCCGCGATCCAGCCCGCGGAAGCCGGGGGCCGGCCCCGCGGGACCGCGCCCATCTGGTCGACCCGGCCGACGAACAACTGTTCCAGGCTCTGCGCCAGCGCCGGCTGGAGCTGGCGCGTGAACAGGGCGTGCCGCCCTATGTCATCTTCCATGACGCGACCCTGATCGAGATCGCGCGGGACAAGCCGCGCGATCTCCGGTCCCTCTCCCGCCTGCCCGGCGTCGGCCGCGCCAAGTTGGAACGCTACGGGCCCGCGATGCTAGAGGTCGTGGCGTCCCGCTGACGGCGCTCGCTCAGATGCCGCCTGCGTCCTCGAACAGGTTGAGGGCGGTGGCGACCTCGTCCTTCAGGGTATGGAACGCCAGCGTGTTCCTGAGCCGGGGCCGCGGGCCGGGCAGAATCTCCCGGTGGATTCTCCCGGGCGATCCGCGCATGACGATCACCCGGTCGCCCAGCGTCAACGCCTCCTCGATGTCGTGGGTGACAAACACCATGGTGATGCGCTGCGCCGCCCAGATCCGCAGCAGATGGTCCTGCAGCGCGATCCGGGTGAAGTTGTCGAGGGCGCTGAACGGTTCGTCGAGCAGCAGGATCGAAGGCCGGCGGACCAGGGCGCGGGCGATCGCCACGCGCTGGGCCATGCCTCCCGAAAGCTCCCGCGGATAGGCGTCGGCGAACTCCGTCAGGCCGACGAGCTCCAGGGCCTCCGCAAGCCGCGCCTCACGTTCCGTCCGGTCGAGCTTCGCGATCCCGAAGCGGACATTGTCGGCGACGGACAGCCACGGCATCAGCCGCGGTTCCTGGAAGATGACGCCGACCGAGGGAACGGGCCCGGTGACCGGCACGCCGTCCACCGTCACCCGGCCCGCGCTCGGCGCGTCAAGGCCCATCAGCAGCCGCAGAAGGGTCGACTTGCCGCAGCCGCTGGTGCCGAGGACGCTGACGATCTCGCCCTCGCCGACGCTGAGGTCGATGCCGTCCAAGGCAACGACCCCGTTCGGGAAGCGTCTGGTCAGGCGTTCAACGTGCAGCATCCGCCCGCTCCGTCATGGTGCCGAAACTGTCCTGCCAGGCAAGCAGCGGCCGGGCGGCCAGGGTGAGCGCGGCATCCGTCAGCTTGCCCAGGACCGCGAAGAGGATCAGGGCCGCGATGATCTGCGCCGGACGCCCGGTCATCTGACCGTCGAACATCAGGAAGCCCAACCCCTTGCTCGCCCCCATCAGCTCGGCCGCGATCACGAACATCCAGCCGAGCGCCAGGCCGGCCCTGAGGCCGACGAGGTAGGAGGGAAGCGTCGCCGGGACGAGGATCCGCCAGACGATTTCGAAACGGCCGAGGCCGAGCACCTCCCCGACCTCGACCAGCTTCCGGTCGACATCCTGGATGCCGCTCATCAGCGACAGGTAGACCGGGAAGAAGACTCCGACCGCGATGAGCGCGACCTTCGAAGCCTCGAAGATCCCGAACCACAGGATGAACAGCGGGACCCAGGCCAGCGACGGCACGGCCTTGAGCGCCTGTATCGTCGGGTCGAGAAGCTCGCGCGTCGTCCGCGAATATCCCGTCAGCGCGCCGAACAGGGTCGCCGCGGCGACACCGGCCAGGAAGCCCCCGCCGACCCGCCAAAGGGTCATGCCCATGTGATCGAACAGACGCCCGCGTTCAAACAGGTAAAGGAGCTCGCCGCCGACGTCGGTCGGTCCCGGCATCAGATTGGGCTTGAAGACACCGGCCCGGGCAAGGATCTCCCAGGCGACGAGAATGACCAGAGGAGCGATCCAGCCCTTCGGCAGGCGCCGCCGCGCCCGCCTGGGCGGGGCGGCGGCCTCCTTTCGGCCGGCCAGGGTCAGGCTGACGCTCATCTCTGCGCCTGCTGGTGTCCGAGCACGCGATCGGCGAACGAGGTGTCGATCAGATCGTCGAGGAGCTGGGCGACATCGACGCTCTCGTCCAGCAGCCCGATCTGCTTCAGCAATTCGCCGACCGCCTGCCAGTTCTCCCGGTGCGCGACGCCGATCCGCGGATCGGGATACGCGGTACGTTCGTCGAGTTGCTTTTCGGCGACCTCGGGCGACAGCCGCGTTTCCGCGATCAGGATGTCCCGGATCTCGTCCGGATGATCGAGGGCGTACTGGCGGCCCCGCTCGTAGACCTCGAGCACCCGATCGACCAGCTCCGGATTCTCCTCGGCGAATTCGGCACGCACGTTCAGGACGCCGTAGGAGTTGAGGTCTGCGTTCCGGAAGAACAGCACCGCGCCGTCATCGATCTCGACCTGGGCCATATGCGGGTCGAGCCCCGCCCAGGCATCGACCGCCCCCTGGACCAGAGCGCGCGCGCCGTCGGGATGCTGAAGCAGCACGGCCTCGATGTCGTCTTCGGAGAGACCGGCATCGGCAAGCGCACGAAGCAGGAAGAGATGCGGATCCGTCCCCCGGGTCACGGCCACGCGCTTTCCGGCCAGGTCCGCAACCGACTGGATGCCGGTATCGGGTCGGGTCACGAGCGCCGTCCATTCCGGCTGCGAATAGATGTAGATCGCCTTGATCGGATTGCCGTTGGCGCGGGCAAGCAACGCGGCGCCGCCGGCGGTGGACCCGAAGTCCACGCTGGACCCGTTCAGGAATTCCAGGGCCTTGTTGCTGCCGAGGCTGAGCACCCATTCGACATCGATGTCGTCGGCCGCGAACTCCTCCTCGATCCAGCCCTTTTCCTTCAGGAGCAGGCTGACCGGATTATAGTACGCGTAGTCGAGCACGATGCGGTCGGTCTCGGCCGCGGCCGGACCCGAGGTGACAGCGAAGGCGGCGGCCAAGGCGGCTGCCATACGCAAGGACGTACGGGACATCTG
>JAJUFW010000119.1 GCA_029263555.1 Alphaproteobacteria bacterium | reverse complement strand
GTGAGTGCGCGCCGAGCCGGTGGCCGGCGAGGCCGCTTCCGGCCGGCCGATATAGACCGGGCGCGTGGCCTTGACGTTGAGGCCATGCAGGGCGCGCTCGATGCGGCGATCGACGAAATGCCAGGCGCCCATGTTCTCGGGCTCTTCCTGGCACCACACCACGTCGGCGTTCGGATACTTCACCAGCTCCTCGCCCAGCGCTTTGCGCGGGAAGGGATAGAGCTGTTCGAGCCGGACCAGGACGATGTCCTTGATGCCGCGTTCGTCGCGCTCCTTCTTCAGGTCGTAATAGACCTTGCCGGAGCACAGGACGACCCGGCGCACGCTTTCGTCCGGCTTGTCACGGCCGTCCTCGTAGAGCACCCGGTGGAAGCTCGAGCCGTTGACGAACATGTCGATGTCGCTCTGGGCGTCCTTCAGGCGCAGCAGCGACTTCGGCGTCATGACGATCAGCGGCTTGCGGAAATCGCGGTGGATCTGCCGGCGCAGGGCATGGAAGTAATTGGCCGGCGTGGTCGGGTAGATGACCTGCCAATTGTCCTCGCCGGACATGGTCAGATACCGCTCGAGCCGCGCGGAGGAGTGCTCCGGACCCTGGCCTTCGTAGCCGTGCGGCAGCAGCATCACCAGACCCGACATGCGCAGCCACTTCGCCTCGCCGGACGAGATGAACTGGTCGATGATGACCTGCGCGCCGTTCGCGAAATCGCCGAACTGGGCTTCCCAGATCGTGAGCGCGCGGGGTTCGGCCAGCGAGAAGCCGTACTCGAAGCCCAGCACCGCGAATTCGCTGAGCGGGCTGTCATGGACCTCGTAGACGGCCTGGCCGGGACGGACGTGGTTCAGCGGCACGTACCGTTCCTCGGTCTCCTGGTCGATCAGCACGGAATGCCGCTGGGAGAAGGTGCCGCGGCCGGAGTCCTGGCCCGACAGGCGGACCGGAACGCCCTCGGCGACCAGCGTCCCGAACGCCAGCGCCTCGGCGGTGGCCCAGTCGATGCCCTTGCCCTCGATGATCGCCTTTTCCTTGGCCTTCAGCTGGCGCGCGATCTTCGGGTTGAGGTTGAAGTTCTCCGGCACCTTGGTCAGCGCCAGGCCGACTTCCTTCAGGAATTCCGCCGAAACGGCGGTTGTCCCGCGCCGCTCATCGCCCTTGGCGATGCTGAGCCCCGACCACGCGCCGCCCAGCCAATCGGCCTTGTTCGGCTTGTAGCTGGAAGCCGCTTCGAACTCCTGCTCCAGGTGGCTCAGGAACTCCTGCATGACGGCCTCGGCCTCGGCCTCGGTCATCACCCCGTCCTCGACCAGGCGCCGGGCATAGATCTCCCGCGTGGTCGGATGGCTGGCGATCCGCTTGTACATGAGCGGCTGGGTGAAGCCCGGCTCGTCGCCTTCGTTGTGCCCGAAGCGCCGGTAGCAGAACATGTCCACCACCACGTCCTTCTTGAACTGCTGGCGGAACTCGACGGCGATGCGGCAGGCATGGACGACCGCTTCCGGGTCGTCGCCGTTCACGTGGAAGATCGGCGCCTGGATCATCTTGGCCACGTCGGTCGGGTAGGGTCCCGAACGGCTGTAGCTGGGGGCCGTGGTGTAGCCGATCTGGTTGTTGATCACGAAGTGGATCGTGCCGCCGACCCGGTAGCCCTTCAGCTCCGACAGCATCAGCGTCTCGCCGACCACGCCCTGGCCGGCGAACGCGGCGTCGCCATGGATCAGGAGCGGGAGCACCATCTCGCGCTCCGTGTCCTGAAGCTGCATCTGCTTCGCCCGGACCTTGCCGATGACGACCGGATTGACGCATTCCAGATGCGAGGGGTTGGCCGTCAGCGACAGGTGGACGACGTTGCCGTCGAAGTCACGGTCGGCCGAGGTGCCCAGGTGGTACTTGACGTCGCCCGATCCCTGGACCTCGTCCGGGTTCGCCGGATTGCCCTGGAATTCGGAGAAGATCGCCGCGAACGGCTTGCCGAGGACGTTGGCCAGCACGTTCAGCCGGCCGCGATGGGCCATGCCGAGCACGATCTCCTTGAGGCCGAGCTGGCCGCCCCGCTTCATGATCTGCTCGAGCGCCGGCACCAGCGCCTCGCCGCCGTCCAGGCCGAAGCGCTTCGTGCCCGTGTACTTCAGGTGCAGGAACTTCTCGAAGCTCTCGGCCGCGGCCAGGCGCTCGTAGATCGCGCGGCGGCCGCGTTCGGTGAAGTCGGTCCGGTTGTGGACGCTTTCGATCCGCTCCTGGATCCAGAGCTTCTGGGCCGGATCCTGGATGTGCATGTACTCGACCGCGATCGTGCCGCAGTAGGTCTCCTCGAGCCGCTGCATGATCTGGCGCAGCGTCGCGGTCTCGAAGCCGAGTACGTTGTTGATGAAGATCGGCCGATCCCAGTCCTCGGGCCCGAAACCATAGTTCCGGGGATCGAGCTCGGGATGGTCGTGATGCGGCATCAGGCCGAGCGGGTCGAGATTGGCCTTGAAGTGCCCGCGGATCCGGTAGGCGCGGATCAGCATCAGCGCCTGGATGGAATCGAGCGTGGCGCGGCGGAGCTGCTCGACATCCGCCGGCTCGGCCACGGCCGCGCCGTTCGGCTTCGTCTGCCGGTCCGGCTTGGCGGCGGGCGGCGTCACCTCGGCCATGAGCGCGTCGCCGTACCCGTCGAGGGAGACCGGTGCGGTCTTTTTCGCCCAGCTCGGCGCCCCGAGGTCGTCCAGCGCGTCCCGCGCGTCCTGGCCGAGGGTTCCGAAGAACGCCGCCCAGGACGAGTCGACGGAGCTCGGATCCTTTTTGAAGCGGGAATAGAGGTCAGCGATGAACGCTGCGTTATGGGCAAAGAGGAACGACGTTTGCTCTGCCTGGCTAGCCATGATCCTGTTCGAGTGGGCGGCGTTATGCCGGTCCACTTCCCTGATGACCGCAAAGCCGGACGCCCGATTCGGCGCCCGGCCCCGACGACCGAGTGGCGAGGGCGGAAGCCCCGGGGCATGCCCCCCAAGCTTCCGCCCGTCTCATATATGACGATACGTCATCGACTTCAGCCCTTTCGGCGCCGGATCGATGACGGACGGCCTCAGGCCAAGGCTCGGACCGTCCGATTCGGCACACCCGCCCGGGTCGGCCGGACCATGGTCCGGCACGATCGGAAAGGGCGGGAGGGCGTCGTCGGAGACGGTACATTGGGCCTCAGCCCTGCATTGCCTTCAGCATGGTCTGACCGAGGACGGCGGGGCTGTCGGCGACGTGGATGCCGGCGGCCTTGAGGGCCTCGATCTTGAAGTCGGCGGTGTCGTTGCCGCCGCTGATGACGGCGCCGGCATGGCCCATGCGCCGGCCGGGCGGGGCGGTGCGGCCGGCGATGAAGCCGACCACCGGCTTCCGGCTCCGCTCCCGGGCCAGGAACTCGGCCGCGTCGACCTCGGCCGAGCCGCCGATCTCGCCGATCATGATGATGCCCTCGGTCTCCGGATCGGCCAGGAACATTTCCAGGCAGTCGATGAAGTTGGTGCCGTTGACCGGGTCGCCGCCGATGCCGATGCAGGTCGTCTGGCCGAGCCCGACCGCCGTCGTCTGCGCCACCGCCTCATAGGTCAGCGTGCCCGAGCGGCTGACGATGCCGATCCGGCCGCGCCGGTGGATATGCCCCGGCATGATCCCGATCTTGCACTCGCCCGGCGTGATCACCCCCGGGCAGTTCGGCCCGATCAGCCGCGTCTTCGACCCGGCCAGCACCCGCTTCACCCGCACCATGTCGAGCACCGGAATGCCCTCGGTGATGCACACCACCAGCGGCAGCTCGGCATCCACCGCCTCCAGGATCGCGTCCGCCGCAAACGGCGGCGGCACATAGATCACGCTCGCCGTCGCCCCGGTCGCCGCCACCGCCTCCGCCACCGTGTCGTATACCGGCAGGTCCAGATGCCGCGTCCCGCCCTTGCCCGGCGTCACCCCGCCGACCATGCGCGTGCCATAGGCGATCGCCTGCTCCGAATGGAACGTCCCCTGGGCCCCGGTAAAGCCCTGGCAGATCACCTTCGTGTTCCGGTCCACCAACACCGCCATCTTACGCGGCCTCCTTCACGGCCTTGACGATCTTCTCCGCGGCATCCGCCAGGTCGTCGGCCGACAGAATCGGCAGACCGCTCTCGCTCAGAATCTTCTTGCCCAGCTCCACATTCGTGCCCTCCAGCCGGACCACCAGCGGCACATGCAGCGACACCTCGCGCGCCGCCGCCACCACCCCCTCGGCGATCACGTCGCAGCGCATGATCCCGCCGAAGATGTTCACCAGAATGCCCTCGACATTGGCGTCCGACAGGATCAGCTTGAACGCCGCCGTCACCCGCTCCCGCGTCGCGCCGCCCCCGACATCCAGGAAGTTCGCCGGCGACCCGCCATAGAGCTTGATGATGTCCATCGTCGCCATCGCCAGACCGGCGCCGTTGACCATGCAGCCGATATTGCCGTCCAGCGCGATGTAGTTCAGCTCGTGACGGCCCGCCTCCAGCTCCTTCGGGTCCTCCTCGCTCTCGTCCCGCAGCGCCTCGATCGACGGATGCCGGAACAGCGCGTTGTCGTCGAAGCCCAGCTTGGCGTCCAGCGCCAGAAGCTCGCCCGCCTCCGTCACCACCAGCGGATTGATCTCGACAATCGCCGCGTCCAGCTCCGTGAACGCCCGGTACAGGCCGCCCAGCAGCTTCACCGCCGCGCCCACCTGCTTGCCGCTCAGCCCCAGCGCAAACGCCACCTTGCGGCCGTGATAGCCCGACAGACCCGTCACCGGATCGATCGCCACCGTCACGATCTTCTCCGGCGTCCGCCGCGCCACCTCCTCGATCTCCATGCCGCCCTCGGTCGACGCAATCACCGTCACCCGCGACGTCCCCCGGTCGACCAGCAGCGACAGGTAGAGCTCGCGCGCAATCGCGCAGCCCTCCTCGATATAGACCCGCTTGACCTCCTTGCCCGCCGGACCCGTCTGCTTCGTCACCAGAACCCGGCCCAGCATCGCCGACGCCGCCTCGCCGACCGCCTCCAGAGAACGCACCACTCGCACGCCCCCCTTCCCAGACGGATCGTCCCGGAACCGACCCGCGCCACGGCCGCCCGCATGTATCTGCGACTTCACGACCCAGACCGGTCCGCCAAGCTCGCCGGCGACCGACAACGCCTCCTCCGGCGTAAACGCCACGCCGCCCCGCGGCACCGGCACGCCATACTCCTTCAACAGGCTCTTCGCCTGATACTCATGGATATTCATCCGCGCGAGTCCTCCCGGAAGCAGGCCTTCGTGGCCACCGATCTACAGCCTTTATAGCGGGCCTGACTCTCATGTTAAGACAAGAAAGGGGTCGTTCGACAACGGATGAACGACCCCTTTCAGCCTGGCGACGACCTAGAGCAATCCGGCCGCGCGCGCCCATCTGTACTTGGCGCCGAGGACCGCAACCGGCATCTCGGTCGTGTAGGGATAGGCCACGATGCCGTGGTCATAGAGGTACTCCGACGCCTCCTCGACCTGCACGTCACCGGCCAGCGAGGCCACGATCGGCTTGTCGATGCCCTTGGCGCGCATCTCCTCGACGACCTCCGTCACCACCTTGGCGAAGACCATGGGCGGCGTGATGATCGTGTGCCAATAGCCCAGGATCAGCGCGTGGATGCGATCGTCCTCCAGCCCCAGCTTGATCGTGTTCCGGTAGGTGGTCGGCGGTTCGCCGCCGGTGATGTCGACCGGATTGCCCGCAGCCCCGAAGGGCGGAATGAACTTGCGGAAGGCGGCATCGAGGTCCGCCGGCATGCTCATCAGGTGCAGCCCGTTGTCGACACAGGCGTCCGACAGCAGCACGCCCGACCCGCCGGCCCCGGTGATGATGACGACGTTCTCGCCCTTCGGTGTCGGCAGGACCGGAATGCCCCGCGCGAACTGAAGAAGATCCTGGAGGCTGCGGGCGCGGATGACGCCGCTTTGCCGCAGGACGTCGTCATAGATCTTGTCGTTGCCGGCCAGCGCCCCGGTATGGGAGCTCGCCGCCCGGGCGCCGAGAGAGGTGCGCCCCGCCTTGAGCACGACGACCGGCTTCTTCTTGGAGACCCGCTTGGCCGCTTCGGCGAAGGCCCGGCCGTCCTTCAGATCCTCCAGATGCATGGCGACGACCTGGGTATTGTCGTCATGCTCGAAGAAGGTGAGGAGATCGTCCTCGTCGATATCCGACTTGTTGCCGAGGCCGACGATCGCCGAAACGCCCATCTTCGTCGACCGGCTGAAGCCGATGATCGCCATGCCGATGCCGCCCGACTGGGAGGAAAGTGCCGCCCTGCCCTTCACGTCGAAGGGCGTGCAGAAGGTCGCGCACAGATTTTTCGGCGTGTAGTAGAAGCCGTAGATGTTCGGCCCCATCAGGCGGACGTCGTAGCGCCGGGCAATCTCCACGATCTCCTTCTGCCCCTCGACGTTCCCGGTCTCGGCGAAGCCGGACGGGATCAGGACCGCTCCGGGGATCTTCTTCTCACCGACCTCGGTCAGGGCCTGGGCGACGAACTTGGCCGGGATCGCGAACACCGCCACGTCGATGTCGCCCGGCACGTCCTTGACGCTGCGGTAGGCCTTGATCCCCAGGATCTCGTCGGCCTTGGGGTGGATCGGATAGATCTGCCCCTTGTAGCCGCCGTTGATCAGGTTCTTCATCACCGAATTGCCGATCTTGCCGTCCTCGGCCGACGCGCCGATCACGGCCACGGCATCCGGCTGCATGATCCGGTTCATCTTGGCGAGGATCTCCTCCTCGCTCGGCCGGTAGCGAGGCGGGGCCGGCTCGAAATCCAGCACGACCCGGACATCCGCCGCGGTCGCACCGTCGGCGCGCGCGAAGACGGGATTAAGGTCGAGCTCGACGATCTCGGGCACCTCGTCGACCAGCCGCGACACGTTCACGATCAAGTCGGCAAGCGCATTCCGGTCGACGGGATCGGCGCCGCGAACGCCTTTCAGCACCTCTGCCACCTGGATGACGTACATCATGGACAGGGCCTCATCCCGGCTTACCGGCGCCAGGCGGCAGGTGATGTCCTTCAGCACCTCGACAAGGATGCCGCCGAGGCCGAAGGCGACGAGCTTGCCGAAGCTGGGATCGGTGACCGCGCCGACGATCACCTCCTGGCCGCCTTTGAGCATCTGCTGGACCTGGACCCCAAGCAGCTCGGCCTTCGGATCGTAGCGGCGGGCATTGTCCATGATCGTCTGGAAGCCGGACCTGACCTCATCGGCGCTCTTCAGCCCGACCAGCACGCCCCCGGCTTCGGTCTTGTGCAGGATCTGGGGCGAGACGATCTTCAGGACGACCGGGAACCCCATGTCCTGGGCCATTTCGGCCGCCTGGTCGGCCGAGGCGGCGAGCCCCTCCTGCGGGATGGGTATGCCGTACAGCTCGCATAGCGTCTTCGCCTCCGGCGCGGTCAGGGCGGTGCGCCCCTCCGCCTTCGCCTGGGCCAGGATCTTCTGGACTTCGGACTTGGTTCCACCGGTCGGCTCGGCGACAGCGATCGACATGGGCCTTCCCCCTTTACTTATCTATGCCGCCCTCAGGGCGGTTGATGGAGCCGTCGGGCGGGACCGCTTCCGGCCCCGCCGCCTTGAATAGATCGGATCAGATCGCGCCTGCCGAGCGCAGGTCCTGGATCCTCGCCTGGTCGTAGCCGAGCCAGTTCAGGATCTCGTCC
>JAJUFW010000616.1 GCA_029263555.1 Alphaproteobacteria bacterium | reverse complement strand
GTCGCCCTGCACCTCGCGGCGGGGCTGCTGGCGGCGTCGCTCGCGGACGAACTTGCGGTCAGCGTGCCGGCGCTGGCGCTCCTCATCGTCTTCGGCGCCGCGGTCTATTTCGCCGCCGCGATCCTGACCGGGGCCGTCCGCCGGGACGAGCTGGTCCGGATCCTGCGCCGGTCGCGGCAAAAGCCCGCTTGACCGGGTGCGCGCCCGGCAGCGATAACCCGGGTCTGCCCCAATCCTCTGTCAACCGTGAAGCGCGACCCCGCAAGATGAGACGGATCTTCTCCGGCATCCAGCCGACCCACAAGATGCACCTCGGCAACTATCTGGGCGCCGTCCGGAACTGGGTCGCGCTCCAGGACGAGGATTACGAGACCATCTACTGCGTGGTCGACCTCCACGCGCTGACCGTGCCGCAGGATCCTGAGGCGCTGCGCGCCCAGACCCGCGAGCTGGCGGCGACCCTGATCGCCTGCGGCATCGATCCCGTACGGTCGACGCTGTTCGTCCAGAGCCAGGTTCCCGCCCATGCCGAGCTTTCCTGGCTGTTCTCCTGCCTGACGCCGCTCGGCTGGCTGAACCGGATGACCCAGTTCAAGGACAAGGCGGCGAAGCAGCGGGACAACACGATGCTGGGCCTCCTGGCCTATCCCGTGCTGATGGCCGCCGACATCCTGGCCTACAAGGCGACCCACGTGCCGGTGGGCGACGACCAGAAGCAGCATCTGGAGCTGACGCGCGAGATCGCCGGGTCGTTCAACCACCGCTACGGCGTCGAGTTCTTCCCGCTGACCGAACCGCAGATCCTGGGGCCGGCGACCCGGGTGATGAGCCTGCGCGACGGCACCAAGAAGATGAGCAAGTCGGACGAGTCCGACTACAGCCGGATCAACCTGACGGACGACGCCGACACGATCGCGCTGAAGTTCCGCAAGGCGAAGACCGATCCCGAGCCGCTGCCGAGCGAGCCGGCCGGGCTCGACGGCCGGCCCGAGGCGAAGAACCTGGTCGCGATCTACGCCGCGCTTGCCGGAATCAGCATTGACGAGACCCTCCGGCAGTATGGCGGCGGCCAGTTCTCGACCTTCAAGAAGGACCTGGCCGAGGTCGCCGTGACCGCCCTTGCCCCGATCGCCGACCGGCTAGGCCGCCTGATGGCCGATCCGGCCTATGTCGACGGCGTTCTGCGCGAGGGCGGGGCGAAGGCGGCCGCGACCGCCGAGGGCGTCCTGCGCGACGTGAAGGACATTATGGGGCTGGTCCGGAGCTGACCCCCGCGCACCGGCACGCCCGAGTCGCAGCGGAGCGGAGCGCCGGATCGGCGTTCCGGCCGCCGGCCGGGGTCCGCCGGGGCCATCGGTTCCACGATACGCCGCCAAACAGCGCGTAAGGCTTGCGCCGGACCGCACAAAGGCTAAGGTTCACTCCGGTCTCGCGCGGGGCAACATTCCCGGTCCTTCATGCAAGTCTACCTGCCGATCGCCGAAATGTCGGTCAATCTGCTGCTCGTGCTCAGCATGGGCGGGGCCGTGGGATTCCTCTCCGGATTGTTCGGCGTGGGCGGGGGCTTCCTCATGACCCCGCTCCTGATCTTCATCGGCGTGCCGCCGGCGGTTGCGGTCGCGACCCAGTCGAACCAGCTCGTCGGCGCTTCCGTCTCGGGCGTCCTCGGCTACTGGCGCCGCGGCGGCGTCGACGTGAAGATGGGGCTGGTGATGCTGGCCGGCAGTACGCTGGGGTCCGCGATCGGGGTCTGGATCTTCGGCATCCTGCAGCGCCTGGGGCAGATCGACCTCGTGATCTCGCTCTCCTACGTCCTGTTCCTGGGCGTCATCGCCATCCTGATGCTGGCCGAATCCCTGCGCGCCATCTTCAAGAGGCGCCGCGGTGCGCCGCAGCGGGGCAAGCTGCACCGGCACAACGTGCTGCACGGCCTGCCGTTCAAGATGCGCTTTCCCAAGTCCAGGCTCTACATCTCGGCGCTCCTGCCCGTAGGGATCGGCGTGATCGGCGGGCTTCTGGTCGCGATCATGGGCATCGGCGGCGGATTCTTCATGGTGCCGGCCATGATCTATCTCCTGGGCATGCCGGCCTCGCAGGTTGCCGGCACCTCGCTGTTCCAGGTCATCTTCACGACCGCGATCACCACCTTCCTGCAGGCCTATCAGAACCAGACCGTCGACATCATGCTGGCGC
>JAJUFW010000635.1 GCA_029263555.1 Alphaproteobacteria bacterium | reverse complement strand
GACGCTGGAGGCGGCCGAGGGCGGCCAGGGCGTCACGGTCCGCAGCCGCGCCCTGGTCAATGCCGCCGGTCCCTGGGTGACCGACATGCTCGACCGCATCGGCGGCGTGCAGCGCCGGAGTGCGCTCCGGCTGGTGAAGGGCAGCCACATCGTCGTCCGGCGCGCCTACGAGGGCGACCACGCCTACATCTTCCAGAACGACGACCGCCGCATCGTCTTCGCCATCCCCTATGAAGGGGAGTTCACTCTGATCGGGACGACCGACGTCGACTATCGCGACGATCCGGCGAAGGTCGCCATCGACGAGGCGGAGCGGGACTATCTGCTGCGGGCGGTCAACCGCTATCTCCGGGCGCCGTTGAGCGCGGACGATGTGGTCTGGACCTATTCGGGCGTGCGCCCGCTCTATGACGATGCGACCGCGAACGCCTCCGCGGTCACGCGGGACTACGTCTTCGACATGGACGGCGCGGCGGGCGAGCCCCCGCTGCTGTCGGTCTTCGGGGGCAAGATCACCACTTACCGCAGGCTTGCCGAACACGCGCTGGAGAGGCTGTCGCAGCAGCTCGGCTGGGCTGGGCGGCCCTGGACGGCCAAGGCACCGTTGCCAGGCGGGGATATTCCCGGTGCCGATTTCGAGGGCTTCCTCGCCAGCTTGCGCCGGGAATTCCCCTGGCTTCCGGAGACGCTCGCCCGCCGCTATGCCCGGGCCTACGGCACACGCAGCCGGAAGCTCCTGAACGGCGCCTCCTCGGTGGAGGATCTGGGCCGCGATTTCGGGGCCGGGCTCCACGAGGCGGAACTCCGGTATCTCGCCGCCGAGGAATGGGCCCGGACGGCGGAGGACGTCCTCTGGCGACGGTCCAAGCTCGGCCTGCATCTGACCGCCGAGGGGATACAGGCGGTCGACGACTGGTTCCGCCGCAGGGCGGATGATGCCCCGGCCTCCGGCGGCCCGGAATACGCCGTCGGCTAGCCGACGGAGCCGCGCTGCCGCCGATATCTAGGGACGGCCATGCGGGCCGGCGGTCCGGCGCGGTCGTCGGAAGAAGGGAGGCGCCGTCCGCTGCCCGATGGGGCGAACGGCATCGCGCCGGCATTCTGCCCGGCCGAAGCCGCCCAGGACGGTGATGGCCCTAGAGATCGTTGCTTTGCGGCAGGATCACCAAGTCGCGGACGGTCACGTTTCTCGGGCGCGTCAGCATGAAGAGCACGGCGTGCGCGACCTCGACCGGCTCCATCAGCCCGCCGGCCGCCAGCTCTGCCTCCAGCTTCTCTTTCGGCCAGTCCTTGATGAGGGCCGTCACCACGGGCCCCGGAAGGACCGCACCGACCCTGATCCCATGCTTGGCGACCTGCCGGCGCACCGTATGGACGAATGCCTGGACGGCATGCTTGGAGGCGGTATAGATCGGCTCGTGCACGACGGGCACGACCCCCGCGATGGAGCTCGTCACGATGACGTCGCCGGTCTTGCGCTCCGCCATATAGGGCAGGACGGCGTGGACCGTGCGGAACACGGCATTGACGTTGAGGTTCAGCATCCGGTCCCAGGCATCCGGGTCGCCCTGGATGACGTCGCCGCCGACATAGGCGCCGGCATTGGCATGCAGGATATCGAGCTGTCCTGCGTTCGCGAGGATGGCGGGAAGCATGCCGGCGACGCTCGCCGGCTCCGTGACGTCGATGACGAGTGGGATGGCCTCGGGGCCCAACTCGGCACAGGCCTTGGACAGCGCTTCCTCATCGCGGTCGATCAGGACCACGCGCGCGCCCGCACCCAGCATCGACCGGGCGCATTCCAGGCCGATTCCGGACGCCGCGCCCGTGATGGCCGCTACCTTTCCTGCAAGTTCAACACCCATATTCACTCACTCTCCGATCACTCGTTGCGGTTCATCCCGCGGCGAACAGATGCACGGCCGCCGGTTCGAAGCGGAACTCGACCGCGGTGCCTGCCTCGAAGACCTGGTCCTGCGGAATGACCGCAAGCGCCCGTTCGCCCGTCGCCGTGTCGAGGCTGACGATCGTTTCCGCACCCAGACGCTCGACCAGCGAAACATGACCGCGGATGGAACCGTCCCGGCCGGGGACCGGTTCGCGGTG
>JAJUFW010000313.1 GCA_029263555.1 Alphaproteobacteria bacterium | reverse complement strand
GTTGATCAGCCCGACATGGCTGAAGGCCTGGGGAAAGTTGCCCAACATCCGCCCGCTGCGGGGATCGTACTCTTCGGCCAGAAGCCCGACATCATTGCGCAGCGACAGCAGATGCTCGAACAGGGCCGTCGCCTCCGCGCGGCGCCCCTGGAGAACGTAGTTGTCGGCAAGCCAGAAGCTGCAGGCCAGGAACGCCCCCTCCCCCGGCGGCAGGCCGTCGACCCCGGTTTCAGTTTCGTAACGCAGGACCAACCCGTCCGGCAGCACGAGACGCCGCTCGATCGCCGCCAGGGTGCCCTGGACGCGACGGTCGTCGGGCGGCAGGAAATGAACCAGCGGGATCTGCAGCAGGCTGGCGTCCAGCGCCTTCGATCCATAGGACTGGACGAAGCTGCCGATCTCCGGATCGAAGCCGCGGGCGCAGACCTCGGCATGGATCTGGTCCGCCACCCGACGCATCCGGTGGCATTCGGCGTCGTCCCTCCGGGCGGCCGCGACCCGCGCCGCCCGGTCGAAGGCGACCCAGGCCATGACCTTGGAGTGGGTGAAGTGCCGCCGTCCCCCGCGCACCTCCCAGATGCCCTCGTCGGGCTGCTGCCACGCGGTCTCGAGGAACTCGAGGATCGCCTTGCGGACATTCGTCTGCCGGGTCGAGGACGGGATACCCGCCTTCGCCGCCTGGAACACCGCGTCCGCAAGCTCGCCATAGACGTCGAGCTGGAACTGCGCGGCGGCCGCGTTGCCGACCCGGACGGGCCGCGAATTCTCGTATCCCGGCAGCCACGGCACCTCCCATTCCGGAAGGCGACGTTCGCCGGCGACGCCGTACATGATGTGCATCTGGGCTGGGCTGCCCGCGACCGCCCGCAAGAGCCAGTCCCGCCAGGCCGCCGCCTCCTCGTGATATCCCAGATTCATGAAGGCGAGCAGCGTGAACGTCGCATCCCGCAGCCAGCAATAGCGGTAGTCCCAGTTGCGGACGCCGCCGATCTGTTCAGGCAGCGATGTGGTCGCCGCCGCCGCGATCCCGCCGGTCGGCTCGTAGGTCAGCGCCTTCAGGGTGATGACGGAGCGGCGCACGGCCTCGGTCCATGGGCCGACCGCAGGGCAGCGGTCCGACCATTCGCGCCAGGCCGTTTCGCATCGGCGCAGCGCCTCCTCGGGATCGGTCGGCCCGGGTGCCGGCAGGTGAGACGCCGAATGGGTCAGCGCGAAGGGGACCGTCTCGCCCGCCCCGACGCGAAAGGTGCCGACGGAGTGCATGTCTTCGCCGTGCAGACGGACGGGCGAGCGCAGGATCAGCATGTCGGGGCCGTCGATGGCCCTCAGGGCGCCGTCGTCGAGATGATCGACCCAGGGGATGGTCGAGCCGTAGTTGAAGCGGACGATAAGCTCGGTCCGGAACTCGACCACGCCGCGCCGCCCGACGACCATGCGGACAAGATCCGCTCTCCCGTCCCGCTGCGGCATGAAGTCGATGACGGTGGCAGCACCCTCCGCCGTCTCGAAGGTGGTTTCCAGGATCAGGGTACCGTCGCGATAGCGGCGATGGACACGGGCATCCGGATCGGTCGGGGCGATCAGCCATCGCCCGTTCTCGGGCGTCCCCAGAAGGGCGGCGAAGCAGGCCGCGGAATCGAGGCGCGGCCAACAGAGCCAGTCTATCGAGCCGTCGCGCCCGACCAGCGCGGCCGTCTCGCAATCGCCGATCAGGGCGTAGTCTTCGATCCTGAGAGGCATATCGACCCAACGATTCGGGGACAGGGAGAAGACGGGGTGGCCGATAATGTCCGCGTCCGTTCCGCGAGGTCCAGAATCATATGTGTGTCAGCGGGACCCGACCGAGACCAGCCGCGGCGCGGCATGCTGCCGGGGAAGATCGTCGTCGTTGGCCGGAAGGGGCGCATCGATTCCGGGTCGGCCGTACAGGACGGCCTCGCGGATGTCGGCCCGGCGGATGCCGAGCTCCGAGAGCTCGCGGTCGGAATAGGCGGAAAGCTCGGCGATGGCCCGGGCGATTTCCCGATCCTGCCGGCCGAGGTTGAGGAAGCTTGCGATGCGACTGAGGATGGACATGGGCGTTGCTCCTTTCCCCCCAAAGATGGGCCTGCCCCGTCGATTCTACATTCGCATATATTGCAGTGCAGCATGGCGCGCGCGGCAGACCGCGCCAGGGCTCACGGCACGTCCCGTGACAGCCGTTCGAGCACGGCATGCGCCGCTTCGACGCGGGCCGGAATGGGGAAGTTCCGGTTCGCCAGCATCACGATGCCGATCCCCTGCTCGGGCACGAAGGCGACATAGGCCCCGAACCCGTTGGTCGAGCCGGTCTTGTTGAACAGCGTCGGCCCGGAAGGGGCCTCGGGTGGCGTGACCTGCGCCACGGAAATCGCCTCCATCATGACCGCATAGCCGTTTCCGGCCAACAGACGGTCCAGTGCGATGGGATAGGGATATTGCTCCCAGCCGAGCCCCTGCCCCATCTCGCCGATCCTGAAATGGGCGACGTGAGTGCCCTCCACGGCCCTCCTCAGCGCCGGCTCGAGGGCTTCCGGGCGTATGTTCGCCTCGACGAAACGGATCATGTCCGCCGCCGTCGATTTGACGCCGTAGGCTTCCGCGTCGAAGATGCCCGAATTCACGCGAACCCGCCGGCCCGATCGATCGTAGCCCCACGCATAGTGGTCGATTTCCGTTTCCGGAACCCGGATATGGCTGCTGCCGAGGCCAAGCCGCGGCAACAGTCGGGTTTCCAAGAGGTCGGCGAAATCGCCGCCCATCGCTAGCGCTGTCACGTGCCCGAACAGGCCGATGCTGGGATTGGAGTACCGGCGAAGCACTCCCGGAGCGGCAGCCGGTTCCCATTGCCGGAAATAGTCCGCGATTTCGTCGTTCGCGACGGAATCGGGAAACTGGAGCGGCAGCCCGCCCGCGGTATAGGTCCCGAGATGCAGCAGGCTCGCCTCGTCGACCGGGCTGCCGCGCAGATCCGGCATGTATTTCCCCGGAGGATCGTCGAGGGAGAGCCGGCCGAGAGCCTCCGCATACGTTCCCAGCGTCGCGGTGAAGGTCTTGCTGATGGAGCCGACCTCGAAAAGCGTTTCCTCCGTCACCGGCCGGCCGGTCTCCTTCGAAGCGACGCCGTAGTTGAAAAAGTGCCGCTCACCGTCGACGGTCACGGCGACGGCCATTCCCGGAATCCCGTATTCCTCCAGGAGCGGGCGGAAGGCACGGTCCACGGATTCGGAAACAGTGCGGGCTCCGTCGGCCGCCTGCCCCGGGACCGGCAACGCGAAGGAAAGAGCGATGGCGAGACAAATCGGCCGGCCGTGCCTTGAGATACTGGGCAACTCTCTCTCGTCCGTAGCGGGGCGAACGGGCCATCGGTAAGGCCGATGGACCCGTCTTGTAAACCGTCCCCTTCCGTTCCGGACGTTTCGCTAGCCCCGTGCGTATTGCCGGGGAGCGACTCAGTTGGCCCAGGCGCTCTCCAGGCAGGTCATCTGGCCTTGGAATCTTCGGCGTCAACGGCCCCAGCTGCGGCTGCGCCGATCGCTTGACTTGCCACGTCCGCCCCCTCCACCTTGACCACCACGCCGCGGCCCACGAGGTCGATGCCGTGTTCGTTGAACGCCCGGATTAGGCGTTGATAGGCCTCGCGGCGGATGAGGAATTGCTGGCCTGGTTTGGCGATGTACTTGATGCCGATGACGAGCGCATTGTCCTCCACCCGGCGTACGCCCTGCGATTTCAGCGGCTCGATGAACGCGGGGCCGAGTTCTGGATCGCCGGAGAGTTCCATGCCGATGTCCTTGACGAGGCGCTTCACCAGCGCGAGGTCGGTGTCCGGCGGGACGCGAAACTCTAGGCGCACCAGCGCCCAGTCGCGGGTATAGTTGGTAAGCGCACTTATTTGCCCGAACGGCACCGTGTGTATGGCGCCCAGATGATGGCGCAGGCGCAGCGAGCGCAGGGAGATCCCCTCGATGGTGCCGCGCAGATCGCCCACCTCGATGTAGTCGCCAAGATGGAACGCGTCCTCGAGCAGGAAGAACACGCCGGCCAGGATGTTGGCGATCGTGGACTGCGCACCAAGGCCGATTGCCAGCCCGACGACGCCGGCGCCGGCGAGAAGCGGCCCGATCTCGATCCCGAGGGACGAGAGAATGACCATCCCGACAATGAACAGCAGCACGATCTTCAGAAACTTGAGGAACAGGGGCAGGAGCGTCGCCAGCCGGTGAGCCCGGGTCGTATCGCTGCCCCGACGCGACTGCGCCAGCGTGCGGTCGATCCAATGGACCACCAGCGCCCAGCAGACATAGGCCAGCAACAGCACGACCCCAGCCCGGAACAGGGCGCGGACCG
>JAJUFW010000535.1 GCA_029263555.1 Alphaproteobacteria bacterium | reverse complement strand
GTCGGGCGCGACCCGGGCCGGAGGAGGCGCTGGCAGAACGCCAAGGCGCGTCTCGTCCTCGGCGGGCCCGGCGCCGGATGCGAACCTGCGGACGGGGACGATCCGGAGATCTGCCAGGCCCGGCTCCGGCTTCCGCGGAGGCTGAAGCCCGATCGCCGGCGGTTCGCCGTCGGCGCCGTGGCGCGATGCCGCGAAGGATTCGATCGCAGCGGTGCCCAGGCTGTTCTCGATGATCCTGAGCCACCAGTCCTCGACGGCGCCGGGATGGGCGGCGGCGACCTGCCTGACGGCTTCGCGCCCGGTCCGGACCAGCGCCTCGACCGCTGCCCGATCCGGCATCTCCGCCGCGGCCGCGGCGATGATGTCGACCGCCTGGTGCAGTTCGGCAGGCCCCAGCCTGTCGATGACGTTCGCGACAGCGGCGGTCAGCCGCTTCGGGGAGGCGCCGGCGAGCGGCCCGCCCAGTTCCCGCTCGAGCGCCTCGTCCACGGTTGCCGTCGCATCGCCAGCGACGCCCCCGGCCAGAAGGGCGGCGGCGATCACGGCTGCGGCCAGCCGGCGGGACCGGGCGGGCGGCCTCCGGCTGCGGATCGTTGCGGGAGCGCTGGTCAAAAGGGCGTTTCCGGCACGGGGGACATCGGCCGGACCCGAGGGAAATTCGGCCGGCCGCTACCCCGCGATAATCGCCGGGCCTGCCCGATTGTTCCGCCTGACGAACGGCCGTCCCGCGCCGCGGCCCGCTTGGACCCGGCTGACCGGGCGCGCCTCAGTTACAAGCCGTATAGGCGTCGCGATAGTGTTCGACGGCCTGTTGCAGATAGGCGGCCATCTCGCCTTCGTCGTAGCTCAGCACCGTGTTGAACTGCTCCCAGCGCGCCTGGCAGTAGCGCTGGGTCGAGACCTTGGTGACGTTCTGGCTTTCGGTGTTCGCGAGCTCGGTCTGGAAGGTGTCGAACAGGCGATCGTCCCGTCCCCGCCTGACCCGCCCCAGAAGGTTGCCCAGCACCTTCTGGGAAGTGAGAATGCGGTCCTGGTGCTCGAAGGTGAAGTCCACGTAGCGGGTATAGAGATCGGGATCCTGATAGGAGGCCTGGCACGACAGGCCGGTGATCATGATCTCGGTGCGGAGCTTGATGAACTGGTCGGCCAGCATCTCCTCCTCGGTCATGCAGGTACCGGGAGGATAGGCCGGGCGGTAGTCGATCAGGTTCGGAAACAGGCCGTAGGAAACCGGCGTCGGGACGGGCTCGTCCTTGGGGCCCGAGCAGCTTGCAAGCAGCAGCAGGGCCAGCACGGCGCGGCGGGAACGGGCCTTCATGGAACGGGAGCCTCCGGTCGGGAACCTGGCCAAACGACGTATTGCCATCGGCGAGTTATACCAAGTTCCGGGCTGGATAAAAGCGGGACGCTAAGCCTTTCGGGTCAAAGTTACGGCGGGGCCCTTCGGTTCTTATCACAGGATAATCCGGGGCTCTCATGCCGCGTCCAGCTCGAGGGCTTCTTCGCCCAATTCGGTCAGGACATAGACGCCGTCCCGCTCGGCGACGAGGCGAGCGCGGCCGGTTTCGCGCAACGTCGCCCGAATCCGGTAGAGCGGCAGGCCGGTCGTCGCGGCCAGGTCTTCGGGACGGTGAGGGCGGCGCAGGGCCGCCAGCACCGCCTTGGCCACCTCGCTCAAGGTGCCGTCCGGATTGATGCAGGCCACGCCCGCCGTCCTCCCCGCGTCAGCGCTTGGCGTCGGTCATGGTGAACCACCAGTCCACATAGTCGTGGCCGGCCGACTTGCGCGCCGCCACATCCTCGACCGTCCGCGGGGCCGGCACGATGACCTTGTCGCCGGGCCGCCAGTTCGCGGGCGTCGCCACCTTCTGCTCGTCGGTAAGCTGCAGCGCCTCGACCACCCGCACGATCTCGTCGACGTTCCGCCCGGTCGTCAGCGGATAATAGATCATGGCCCGGACCACGCCGTTCGGATCGATGAAGAAGACGCAGCGGCTGGTCTCCGTCCCCGACTGGGCCGGCATCATCATTCCGTAGAGCTGCGCGACCTTGCGGTCGCCGTCCGCAATGACCGGGAAGGGGATCTCCTGCCCGAACTTTTCCTTGATCGTCTCGATCCAGGCCAGGTGGCTGTAGATCGAGTCGATCGACAGGCCAAGCAGCTCGACGCCCTTCTCCCTCAGGCGGGGCGCCACCTTGGCCAGCTCGATGAACTCGGTCGTGCAGACCGGGGTGAAATCGGCGGGATGGGAGAAGAGGATCACCCAGCTGCCGCGGAAATCCTCGAGGCTCAGCCGGCCATGGGTCGTCTCCGCCTCGAAGACCGGGGCCGGTTCGCCAAGCCTGGGCAGGGTGGGGATCTGCGGGCTGGAAAGGCTGTCCATCATGTCCTCCTAGCAGGCGGGGGAAATTCATGGCAGACCCTACCGCAGCCGCCTCCCTCCATGCCAGCCCGACCGCCGGGCCCCAGGTCAGGCGCCTGTCGTTCCCACCGCCGGAACCTCATGGACCTCGACATTGCGCGCGCCGTGACGGCGCAGGATGTCGCAGGCGCGCTCCTCGTCCTCCGGCCGGCGGATGTTCACCCAGAGCAGAAGGCCGCCGCGCTCCATGTGCTCCTCCAGCTCGGTCCGGTAC
>JAJUFW010000452.1 GCA_029263555.1 Alphaproteobacteria bacterium | reverse complement strand
CGATCGAGACCGCCATCAGCGCCGGCTGCGCATTTTCCGTCAGGGTCAGCGTCTCGGCATCGCCTTCGAACATCAGCCCCGACAGGTTCTGCCCCAGCGCCTCGTCCACTTCCTGGAAGACGTGGCGGGCCGTCGCAGAGGTCTCGGCGAGTTCCTTGCCCATGCCGACCGCCTGGCTGCCCTGTCCAGGAAACACGAATGCGCGCGTCATCAACTTTCCTATCAGCGGTCCGAAAAACGGCCGCAAGTGATACCCGCGGCAGTCGCCAAGTCAAGCTTCACCGCCTTCGGCACGACATCGGGCCGCATTGCCGGCTGCGCTCCGCTCAAAGTTCGACGACTTTTCCGTCGAAGGCCTGCTCTATCTCGACCTCGTCCCGATGGGCCAGCATCTGCGGCCCGAGATGGGTCAGAATAAGACGCTTGGCCGTCAGCAGCGACCGCTTCTCCCGCAGGGTCGTCAGGTTCAGGTGGGAGCGGACCGGCGCCTCGAAGCCATTGCACTCGCACACGAACAGATCGGCGTCCCGCGAGGCCTCGACCAGGACGTCCACCCATTCCGTGTCTCCGGAATAGGAAAGGACGCGGCCGTCCGCCACGATTCGCAGGGCATAGGACGGCGCGCCCGAGAAATGCCTGACCGGATAGGGCGTCACCCGCGCCTCCGCGATCTCCCGCTCCATCTCCGCCTCCAGTTCCACGATGCGGAGCTCGAAGCCGCGCTCGGCCCGCCAGAAGCCGGGATAGAGGACCTCCGTCGCGTCCTCCAGGCGCCGCTCGATGCCAGGCGGCCCGGCGATCACCAGCGGGCGGGTCCTCCGCCCGACAAACTGGGCATCGAGGATCAAAAAAGGCAGGCCGCCGAAATGGTCCCCGTGCAGATGGCTGACGAAGACCGCGTCGACGCAGCCGGGATCGACGTCCTGCTGCCGCATCGCGACCAGCGACGTCGCACCGCAGTCTATAAGGAAGGTGGACGCCTCGCCTCGGACGAGAAAGCAGGTATTGAACCGCCCCCCGCTACCGAATGCGTCGCCGCACCCAATGAACCGGAATTCCATCGAGCCGCTCCGTCCTGCGCCGCCTCCGGGACAGGCCGTTCCTCTTCCCGCCCCTGGCGGCCCTCATGGGAATAGGACCATTGCGCGTGCGCCCCTGCAAGCGCGCCTGTCGCCCGCTCGGGCGATATGTCATGAACGGGTCATGCCCGCCGGCGTTGGCCGCCCGATCGGCCCGCGCGCGTCCGTCCGGACGCAAGGACCGATGCCGCCTGCCCCTCCCTCTTGCGCAGGCAGGACCTTTCTGTATAGTGCGCGCCTTCATCCAAGCTCCTTGCCGGCCGTGGCATCCGGCCGGCTAGGCGCGGGCGGCTGATCGGACGGGTCCCCGAACCGACGCAGCGCCGTGCCATGGAACAGCCGTAAGGAGTACAAGAATGCCGCTTTACGAGTGCGTGTTCATCGCACGCCAGGACATTCCGTCCACCCAGGTGGAAGCCCTGGCCGAAACATTCGCCAACGTCCTCGCCGAGGGCGGCGGCAAGGTCACCAAGACCGAGTACTGGGGGCTGAAGAGCCTCGCCTACCGGATCAAGAAGAACCGCAAGGGCCACTATGTTCTCATGAACGTGGACGCGCCCTATCCCGCGGTTGCGGAGATGGAGCGCCAGATGGGCCTCAACGAGGACATCCTGCGCAACATGACCATCCGCGTCGAGGCGCTCGAGGAAGGTCCGTCGGCCATGATGCAGAGCCGCGGCCGCGACGGCGACCGCCGTGGTGATCGTGGCGACCGGGGTGACCGGGGCGCCCATCGTGCCGATCGCGAGACCCGCCAGACCAAGGGAGATGAGGAATGAGCGCAGCCCAGGCCCGCCGTCCGTTCTTTCGCCGGCGCAAGACCTGCCCGTTCTCGGGCGAAGGCGCCCCGAAGATCGACTACAAGGACGTGAAGCTGCTGAGCCGCTTCGTGTCCGAACGGGGCAAGATCGTTCCGAGTCGCATCACCGCGGTCTCGGCGAAGAAGCAGCGTGAGCTCGCCCGCGCCATCAAGCGTGCGCGCTTCCTCGCTCTTCTGCCCTACATCGTGCAGTAACGCGGGACGACAGGAGAAGCCATCATGGAAATCATCCTGCTCGAGCGCGTCGAGAATCTCGGCCAGATGGGCCAGGTCGTGAAGGTCCGCCCGGGCTACGCGCGGAACTACCTGCTGCCGAAGAAGAAGGCACTGCGGGCGACCAAGGCCAATCTCGCCTATTTCGAGAACCAGCGGGCCCAGCTTGAGGCGATCAACCTCAAGAAGCGCGAAGAAGCCCAGCAGGTCGCCGCCAAGATCGACGGCGTCACGATCGTCGTCATCCGACAGGCCGGCGAGGGTGGCCAGCTCTATGGTTCGGTGTCGGCCCGCGACATCGCCGAAGGTCTGACCCAGGCCGGGTTCACCGTCGACCGCACCCAGGTCCAGATCGAGCATCCGATCAAGTCGCTGGGGCTGTTCGACGTCCGCGTCCGCCTGCATCCGGAGGTGAGCGCCACCGTCAAGGTCAATGTCGCCCGGTCCCCCGAGGAAGCGGAGCTGCAGGCTCAGCGCGGCGGCATGGTCACCCGCGAGGAGACCGAGGCCGTGGAGGAAGTCGAAGCACCGGCCGAAGGCGAAAGCACCGAAGCCTGAGCTTCCTCAGCGCTCCAGTATTGAAGGGAGGCGCGGTCCGCAAGGGCCGCGCCTCCTTCATTTGGAGCCGATGACCGGTGTGACCGACCAGGAAGTCATCCGCCAGGAAAGGCAACTCCTCAAAAGCGCGTATCAGCCTTGCCGGCGCCGCCCGCGAGCACTTCAGCTACAAATGTTTACAGCACGCCAAATGCGGTGCTGTAATTGCAGGTCATCGGTCGAAGGCCGGGATTTCCGAACCGGCCCGTTTCGCCAAAGAATCAACGGAGGCGGATGATGTTGCTTGCGGGTCTTCTGGACCGGCTGATCAAACGGGGCTGTCTTCTAGTCGTCGATCATCAGGGGCGTTCGCATCGTTTCGGGGACCCCGGGCGCGAGCCGGATGTCGCCATAACCCTGCGCGACTCGGCCGTCGCACGCCGCCTCTTCCTCAATCCCTATCTCGCGCTGGGCGAAGCCTACATGGACGG
>JAJUFW010000030.1 GCA_029263555.1 Alphaproteobacteria bacterium | reverse complement strand
GCCGCGATGGCGGCCGCCGCGCCGGCGGCGTCGGCGCGCGCATAAAGCCCGACGACATCATTGGTATTGGAAGGATTGATGTTTTCCGCGACGCTTGTCCCGGTCGTCCACTCGCCGGCGATATAGTTTCCGAAGACTGTCTCTGACATGGCGACTCTTTCCTCTTCCGTGCTGCACGCGGCCGGTGCGGCCGAAGCGACGGGGCTGATTCAGTTGGCGGGCGTCTCGAAGAAGCTGGCGAGCGACGCGATGTCCTGCCGGCCATCGGCGCTTGCGAGATGCGTGTAGAACGCCGCGATCTCGGCGAACATCCTGCCCTGAGGCGTATCGGGGCCGAGGAAGCGCGAGATCTCTTCCATCTCCGCCACCCAGCGGGACGCCTTGGGGAACATGTCCGGAATGCTCTTCGAGAATCCGGCAAGCAGGGTCTGCTGGCTTCGGGACATTTCGTCCTTCAGAGCCCCGGCGACATCCGCCCGCGAGGCCCCCAGGATCATCGCCGAGCCGAGCGCGATCAACCCCTTAGTGATGCCCCCATAAGCCATCTTCAGGGCGGATGCGGCCCCGACCGGCGCATCCATCACCCGAATCTGAAGGCCGTATTCGGACAGCACGGCCGCCCGCTTCGCGTGATCGCCGGAGACGAAGATCGCCGGGCCGGCATAGCCTTCGCGCGCCGGCATGCCGATGATGCTGCCATCGGCGAAATCCCCGCCCGCATCCGTGATGATCCCGGCAATCTCCTTCGCCGTCTCCACGTTCACGGCATTGCAGTCGATGTAGAGCGGCCGGTGCGACGCGCCGGCATAGTGGCCGGCGATCGCCTTCGCCGTCGAGACCGCGACCCCGGGCGGCACGATGGACAGGAGGATGTCGGCTTCCAGCAGGGCGTCTGCGGACACGGCCGTCATTCCGGCCGCGGCCGCCCGTTCGGCAGTCGCCCTGCCGCGGCCTTCGACCGAGGTGCGGACTTCGATGCCGTGGCCGACGAGACGCGCGGCGATCGATGCCCCCATGACGCCCGGGGAAACAATGGAAACAACCGTCCTCATCTCAAGCCTCCTTCGAAAGATGTTCGGCACCGGCCCGGGCCACCTTGGCGTCGAGCTCGGGCGCCGCGCCGCTTACGCCGATCGCCCCGACGACCGCGCCGTCGGCAAGAAGCGGTACGCCGCCCGGAAAGGGCAGCATGTTGGGCAGGGCGGCGATCCCGGTCGCCCCGCCGGCCAGCGCTTCGGCAAAGGCTTCCGTCGGCTTCCTGAACAGGGCGGCCGTGCGGGCCTTGGCGATCGCGACGTCGATCGTCGCCGAATGGACCCCGTCCATCCGGGCGAAGCCGACCAGCAGGCCGGCGTCGTCCACGACGGCGATGGAGAGCCGCAGGTCATGGCGCGCGGCTTCCTCTTCCGCGCGGGCGATGATCCGCTGCGCGGCCTGGAGCGTCAGGACCGGCTTGACCGGGAGAAGACCCGTGGTCTCTTTGTTCGTCATGTCTCCACTTCGGCTTGCTGGAAGGTCGGGCAAGGGTGCCTGGGCACGGCCGGGGCGCCGAGCAGGTATGAGCCGTCGAGCTGCGAGAACGACGGGCACCCGATGAGAGCGAGGCTCTGGTCGATCTCCTTGCGGAGGATCTGGATCGCCTTATCGGCGCCCGCGCGTCCGCCGGCGACCACGCCGTAAAGCGTCGCCCGGCCGACGAAAACGAAATCCGCCCCCAGGCAGCGCGCTATGAGCGCCTCGTAGCCGCGCCGGATTCCGCTGTCCATCATGACGGGGATGCGGCCTTTGAGAGCCGCCTTGACCGCCGGAAGCGTCTCAAGTGGGCTGGGCAAGGGGTCGAACGACTTTCCCCCGTGATTGGACACGATCACGCCGTCGATCCCGATCTCGGCCGCACGGACCGCGTCGTCGGGATGCTGGATGCCCTTCAGGATGAAGATGCCCGGCCAGTCGCGCCGAAGCGCCTCGACATCCTTCCAGGTCTGGATGGACGGGCTTTGCGACCGGAAGAAGGCCGCAACCTCGGCCGCACTCTTGCCTTCGCCGGCATAGGGCACCCAGGTGCTCATATAGGGCATCCCGCCGTGGCGCAGATAATGCGCGATCCATCCCGGATGCGTCAGTGCCTCCAGCAGGATCGAGGGCTTGAGGCGGAGCGGCAGCGAGAACCCGTTGCGCGTGTCGCGTTCGCGGTTCGGATAGACGGGATTATCGACCGTCAGGACCAGCGTCGACAGCCCGGCGTCCCTGATCCTTCTCACGATGTCGGCGGTGATCGCCCGATCCTTGGCCGGATAGAGATGGCACCAGACATGGTCGGGCGCGGCGCGTGCCAGATCCTCGACCGGCGCGGCGCCCGCCCCGGAGATGATGAACGGCAGGTTCGCGTCCCGGGCCGCCTCGGCAAGCATCATGTCGGCACCGTGCCGCAGCAGGCCGGCAAAGCCCGTCGGCGCGATCCCGAAGGGGGAGGCATAGTCCCGCCCGAACAGACGCACCGTCTGGTCGCGCTCGGCGATGTCGCCGAGATAGCGCGGAAGCAGCCGGAACTGCCGGAAGGCCTCCTCGTTGCGCGCGAGGCCGTGCTCGTCCTCGACGCCGGACTCGATGAGCTCGAACAGGATTCTGGGCAGGCGCCGCTTGGCGAGCCGCCTCAGATCCGCGATGCTCAGCGCTTCTGATACCTTCATCGTGCCAAACCCGTCACCCGAGCGGATTGCAATGCCGCATGGCGCCTTGCGACTACGCACGCTCGATCAGCAGGGCAACAAATTCCGCAAGTGGCATGCCCGGCTTCGCGCCGGCGGCGGCCGCGGTCCTGTTGACATGCGAAAGGATGCCGGTCCGGTAGATTTCCCTCGAATTTCCGATCGGCGCGCTCGCGGCCGAAACGGCACCGGCGATGAGCGAACGTTCGTCGAGGAGAGGCAGGCGCGAGATTCCCGCGCCATCGAGCCCGACGCCGGCATCGTTGAAGAATACGGCGTGCACGGCCGGGGCGATCAGCCCGTCCGGCTTGCCGCGGAACAGCGCCGCATGCGAGCCGGTGATCGCGATCGCACCCGCATCCGAGTCCTCGAGCATCGGCGCCGCGTCGACGCAGATCACGCGGGGCTTGCCAGGCTGCTCGCTCATCACATAGCGCTTGCCGCCGCTGACGGCGGGCGGCTGCTTCGAAACGACGGGGCCGTTCCGCATCAGCATCGCGCATTCGCGCACCGTCTGCCCGGGCTTGCAGCCAAGCGCCGCCGCCGCCTCGTTGACGTGGCTGATGATGCCGTGCTCGAGCATGTGCTCGCCGTCTCCGATATGGCAGGTGTTGGCATCCGCCGTTGCGGCGGCGAGGCCGATGCCGTCGAGATAGGGAAGGCCGTTTATCCCGGCATTGTCCTTTCCGACGCCGGCGTCGTTCAGGACGACGCCCCGGATGCCCCACTTGGCCGCGTGATAGGCGTTGTATTCGCCGCCGTAGGAGCCGGAAATGACGACGTTGCCTTTGGCTTCCGCCGGTGCCGTCGCGCTGCTGGCGCAGCAGATCAGGGAGACTTCGTCCATGTCGTCCTCTCAGTCCTGCGGTCCCAGGAGTTCGATCAGGGCCGCGAGTTCGTCGTATTCGGCCTTGGTGAGCGGGGTGAGTGGCGGACGCACCCGGCCGGCGCTGCGGCCGACAAGATCGGCCCCCGCCTTGACGATGCTGACGGCATAGCCGGGCTGCCGGGCTCTGATCCGGCCGTAAGGCGCGAGGAAGGTCCGGGTGAATTCCGCGATCGTCTCATGATCGTCCGCCAGGACCGCCCGGTGGAACGCGATCGCGCTCTTGGGCACGAAGTTGAAGATCGCGGAGGTATAGGTGTCGATCCTCATGCCCTTGTAGGCCTGCGCGTAGATCTCCGCGGTCGGGAGACCATTGATCAGGATCGCCCGGTCGCCCACCCGGGCCGTGATCTTCTGCGTCTCCTCGATGTCGCCGATACCGTCCTTGAAGCCGATGAGGTTGGGACATTCGTCCAGGAGCCGCATGAGCGTGTCCGCCTGGAGGCGGCAGTTGGCCCGATTGTAGATGATCACGCCGAGGCCGGTCTGATTGCAGACCGTGCGGATGTGATGCGCCAGGCCCTCCTGCGAGGCTTCGGTGAGATAGGGCGGCAACAGCAGCAGGCCGTCGGCGCCCAGCTTCTCCGCCTCGCGGGCGAAATCGACCGCCATCTGCGTTCCGTAGCCCGACGCGGCAATCACCGGAACCCGGCTGCCGGAAGCGACGGCGGTCCGGATCACGGACCTGTATTCCTCGACGGTCAGCGAGAAGAACTCGCCGGCGCCGCCCGCCGCGACCATGGCGGCCGCACCGTAGGAATCAAGCCAGCGCAGCCTTTCAGCATAGGCGTTCTCGTCGAAACGGTCCGCCTCGTCGAAGTCCGTGAGCGGAAACGACAGGAGTCCGGAAGCCAAAGCCTGCTTCAGTTTTTCGGGCGCCGTCGCGGCCATCTTTAGTTCTCCTTGCATGAATGCGTTGGGACCATGGGAATTCCGTGCTCCCAGAAACCGGTCTATCGGGACGGCGGGGATGATCGGTCCGTCATCGGCTTGCTCCCGCCGCCGCCGACGGCGGTGACGCCGGCCTGGACCTGCTCGCCAGGAAGATGCCGATGAGCACGAGGACGCCGCCTGCCGCCTGGAAAGGCTCCAGCGCCTCGTCCAGCAGCAGCCATGCGAGCATGATGTTGTAGAGCGGGATCAGATAGAGCAGGACGACCGCGATCCTGGGGCCAAGTTCCGCGGTGACGAAGGCATGGCTCGGGATGAGCGCAGCGCCTGCGAGCACGCCCACGGTCATGACGATGCCGAGGCCCTGCCAGCCCGGCGCGACCCCCGCCACGCCATGGCTTTCGACGATCGCGATCGGCAGCGTCGCCAGCGCCCCCGCGGCGGCGATGACCGCGGCCCTTTCAACGACGGTGAGCCGCGTCGGCCAGTATTTCAGCAGGACCGAATAGAGCGCCCATCCGACGGTGCCCGCACAGACCACGAGGTCTCCGGTGGAAAACCGGGCGTCCACCAATGTCCGCATGTCGCCGCGCAGGACGATGAATGCGATTCCGGCGACGCAGAGCATGAGGCCGCCCAGTTGATGGCGGCTGAGACGAATGCCGGTGAACGCCCAGTCGAGAACCAGGATGATTGCGGGTGTCGAGGCGTAGATCAGCCCGATGTTCGACGCCGTCGTGGTCCTGGCCCCCGCATAGGTGGCAATGCTCACCATGCCCATGCCGATCAGGCCCAGCACCAGAATGTGAGGCAGCTCCGACCGCAGCTCCGACCGCTTCGCCAGCACCGAGGCGCCGACGAACGGCATCAGCAGCACGCTCGTGAACGCGCAGCGCCAGAAGGCGAGCGCCGTCGGAGGCACGATCCCGTCGGCGAACCGCGCCGCGACATTATTGCTGGCGAAGAGGGCCGGGATGACGATCAGCGCGAAGAACGCGAACCGGCGCCGCAGAGAGATGTTCCTCATCGCCCCTGTCTCAATCCGGCGACGATCTTCTCGGCGACCATCACGGTCGGAAGATGCGTGTTGCCACTGGGAACGGTGGGCATGACCGAAGCGTCCGCGACGGTCAGCGAGTCGAGGCCAAGAAGGCGCCCGGCGGGGTCGACGACGGCATCCGGATCCCCGGCCCGGCCCATCCGGCATGTGCCGGCGACGTGGTTGGTGCCTGTCGTGTTCTCCAGAACGAATTCGGTGAGGACCGCATCGTCCCGGACCAGCGCCTCGACCGGGACCATCTCCGCGAAGCGGGAAACGACGAGCTTGCCGAACGGCGGCGCGATATCGAGGAGCTTGGAGACCAGCCAGGCCTTTGCCGCATTCGCCGCCGAAAGGGTGTTGAACCGGTTCAGCTGCGCGGCATTGGTCAGGACGAAGGCGTCGCCGCAGACGGGACGCAGGTCTCTGCTTGCAAGGAAAAGGGCGGCCTTCCGGAAACCGTCCTTCATCCGCTGCAGGTCGCGTTCGTCTTCGAAGAAGTTGAAGGCGACCGAGGGGCTTCCCTGCGCATCCTTGCCGTCCAGCGACACCTCGCCCCGCGAGGCCGGCCGCATGAGCACGGGCCCGACCATGGCCATGTGACGGCCGAGGGCGTGCCACACGAGATAGCTGCGGACATACATGCCCATGTCGCCCGGCGGCATGCCGGGCAGGTTCGACGACCAGCGCAGATATGTCGATGCCGGCGGACGTCCCCGGCGGGCATCCCGGCCTTCCCTCGTCAGGCATGCCACTGCCGGCAGCAGCGGGTGGTTCTGGAGGTTCCGGCCGACGCCGGGTCGGTGGAGAACGGGCTTGAGGCCGATCGCCTGCAGCCGCTCCGCGTCGCCGACGCCGGAACGCTGCAGAAGCGCGGGCGAATAGATGGCGCCGGCGGTCAGGATCGTGTGGCCGGCACGGACATCCATCGGCGTGCCGTCGCGCAGCCGCATCTTGGCGCCGACGACGCGCCGCGACGGGTCGATCTCGATCCGTTCCACGGTAGCTTCGGTAAGGACGTTGAGATTCTTCCGGCTTCTCGTGGAAGCGTTCAGATATTCGAGCCCGGCCGATGCGCGACGGTCGGGATGCCGGGAGATCGGCAGAACGCAGTACCCGTCCCCGAAATCCGCATTCATATCCTCGATGACACGGAAGCCGTGCCGGTGGGCGATCTTTTCCATCGCCCTCGCCAGCGGGGACCACTCGTCGCGGGGTTGACGGCGAATGGGAAGCGGCCCGTCGCCGCCGTGGAGATCCCCGGCAAAATCCTGATCCGCCTCGATCTTCCGGAAATAGGGAAGGACGTCCTCCCACGCCCATCCGGCGGCGCCCAGCTGCGACCAGGCGTCATAGTCGTCGGGCATGCCGCGCACGGCCCACATGCCCATGACGGCGGATCCCCCGCCCAGGATACGGCCTTGCTGGAAGCTCACCGCGGGCGAGTTCTCGCGCCCCCGCCAATGCACCTTCAGATCCGGCCAGACATAGTCCGGGTTGAAGGTGGAGAGCGGAAAGATGTCGAGGATGTCGGCCGGCACGTTCTCCGGCGGCACGTCCTTCCCGGCTTCCGCGAGGACGACCTTATCTCCCGGATTCTCGGAAAGGCGGGCCGCCGCGACCGCGCCGGCCGCCCCTCCTCCGATGATGAGATAGTCGCACTCGATCATTTTCTGATCCGGTTTTCGCAGCAGCGTCGGCACGCAAGGTCGGCGCGATCAGCGCGTCATGCTTTGGGGCAACCACAAGGCGAGCTCGGGGAATCCGATCGTGAGGAAGGCCGTAAGCACGATCAGAATGCAGAAGGGGAACGCTCCCTTGATGACGTCGCCCAAGCTGCCCGACCAGACGCTCTGGATGATGAAGAGGTTGATCCCCATCGGCGGCGTGATCTGCGCCAGCTCGACGAACAGGACGACCACGACGCCGAAGACGATCGGGTTGATGTCGTAGATGGCGAGCATCGGGAACAGCAGCGGAACCATGATCACGATGATTCCGAGGCTTTCGATGAGGCAGCCGAGCACCGTCAGCAGCAGGAAGACGCAGAGGTAGAACTGCAGCCGCGTGAGTTCGAGGCTCGCGACGAACTGGGTGATCGCGTCGCCGATCCCCGAGAAGCTGACGGCAGCCGAGAAGATGAATGCCGCCAGGATCAGCAGCAGGATGTTGCCGACGAAGACGATGGTGCTCCTGGTCGCCTGCATCAGCTTCGACCAGGTCAGGTCGCCGGCGACGAAGCCGATGATCACCGAAAGGATGCACCCGATCGTGGCCGCTTCCGTCGTCGTGACGAAGCCGCCGTAGAGCATCCCGACCGTTCCGCCGATCAGCAGGAAGAAGGGCGTCACGTCGCCGATCGCGCGCAGCAGCTCGCCGACGGACTTCGGCCCCTTCTCCCGGGGGGCCGATCCCGGCGAGAGATACGAGCAGACCGCAATATAGGTCATGAACAGCCCCGTCAGGACGAGCCCGGGAACGAGCCCCGCCATGAAGAGCTGCGGGATCGAGGTCTGCGTGAACGTCCCGTAGATGATCATCGCGATGCTGGGCGGGATGAGGATGCCCAGCGTTCCGCCGGCGGCGAGAGAGCCCGCCGCCAGCGGGCGGCTGTAGTTCCGCGACAGCATCTGGGGCAGGGCGACGCGCCCGAGCGATGCGGCCGTCGCCACGCTCGAACCGCTGACGGAGGCGAACAGCGCGCAGCCGGCGACATTCGTCTGCAGCAGGCCGCCCGGCAGCGGGGCGACGAGCTTGGAGAGGCCGCTGTAGATGCGTCCGCTGAGCCCGCTCGCGCCCAGGATTTCCGCCATCAGGATGAAGAGCGGGACGGCCGTGAGCGCGAAGTTGTTGATGCTGCCCCAGGTGATGAAGCCGAGGCTGTTGAGCGCAGGAAGCCCGCCCTGGAGATAGAGATAGAGCATGCCGGGGATCGCGATCGCCACCGGGACGGCCATGCCGATGACCAGCAGGCCGAGAAAGGTGGCGAGGATGAGAAGGATATCGATCTCAGCGCCCATGATGGTCCCCTGCCCCATGCTTGAGGCTGCCGAGGCGACGCAGGCTCACGATCACCGTCCGTAAGATGGCGAGTGCGAAGGCGACCAGGCCCAGCGACATCGGCAATTGCGCGATCCAGAGCGGCGTCATCAGCCTTGTCGGCGCGACCGCGCCGGAACGCCAGGACGCCATGCCGTACTTCGCGAAAATCCAGAGAAGGATTCCCACGAAGATCAGCGTGACGACATCGAAGACGACGCGCGATATGAGGCGGGCCCGCTGCGACAGCAGGTCCTGGAGAAATCCCACGCGATGGAAGCCATCGTTCACCTGGGTCACGGCCAGGCTGAAGAAGGCCAGGCCGACCAGCATGTAACCGGCGACTTCGTCGGAGATTTCGAACGAATAGTTCAGGAGAGTGCGCGTGAGGATATCGACCGCCACTACCGCAACCATCACGAACAGCGCGACCTCGCTGAGCAGGCAGCAGAGCCGCTCCACGGGCCCTTCGGAGACGGGCTTCTGATCGCCCGTCTCCGAAGTCTCGATTTTCGGCGACCCCATGCCGTCAGCGTCCAAGCACCTGCCGCAGTTCGGCCAGCGCCTTCACCGCATCCTCACCCCGGGATGCAGCCCATTCGTCCCAGTAGGGCGCGATTTCGGCCTCGGCCCTGGCGACGTCCTCCGCGCTCGGCGTGACGATCTCCATCTTCCCGTCGCCGAGACGGCGGATGATGTCGTCGTCTTCGTCACGCATCGTCTGGGTGTTCCAGGCGGCAACCTCTTCGGCGGCCGCGCGGATCTTCTCCTGGTTCTCCGGCGAAAGCCGCTCGAATGCGGATGCGTTGGCGATGATGTAGACGTTGTTGTAGTTGAGCCCCAGCAGATAGCCGTGCGTCAGCATATCCTGCCAGAGATCGGCGCCGACGCTGCCCGTGACGAGGCCGTCGACGACGCCCCGATCCAGCGCAGGAGGCACCTCCGCAGCGGGGATCGAAACCGAACTGCCGCCGAAACGGCGAATGAACTCGCTCTGCTCGGGCGAGGCGACGCGCAGCCGGGCGCCGTTCAGGGCGTCGAGCGAGTCGATCGGCTCCCGCGCCCAGATATACTGCATCGGATAGGCGTAGCTGGCGAGAACGACCACGCCCTGCTCGGCATAGGCCTTCTCGACATAAGGCCGGACAATGGCGCTCGCCTTCTCGAACTCCTCATAGGTCTGGACGAGGAACGGCAGCTTCAGGATCGCCCCGATCGGCACGTTGCCCGAGGAGAACAGGTCGTCGCCCATCTGAACGACGTTCTGGGCAACGGCCGAGGTGATGTCGCTGGCCGAGATCTGGAGCGTGCCGGCGAGGTGCAGCCGCACCTGGACTTCACCGCCGGTCGCTTCGGTGATCTTGTCCGCCAGCGTCTTGGCGCCGACGCTGGTCGTGAACTGAGGCGCCGACTGGTGATTGTAGAACGCCCAGGTCTCCGCCCCTGCGGAGAAGGTGGTGCCGCCGATGGTGGCGAAAATGGCTGCCCCGGCAAGTACGGAGCGCAGGTGCTGGAACATACAATCCTCCCCTTTGGAGCCGCATGACGGTACTGCGGCCTGGCCGGAATATCGTGCATGATCTTTTATCGTGTCAACATCGAATCATGCACGATGTATGATCGATGACCGACCGACATCAGAGGGAGAGCGGTTTTGAAGTTGTTCAGATACGGACCGCCCGGAAGAGAGAGGCCCGGCATTCTCGACAGCGAGGGCGGCATGCGCTGTCTCGGCTCGCTGGTCGGCGACATCGCGGGCGACGTCCTGTCGCCGGCAGGCCTGGACCGGCTGCGCGCCGTCGATCCGCACAGGCTTCCGCGCGTGGAAGGCAGCCCGCGCATCGGTCCTTGCGTCGGCGCGGTCTCCAAGATCATCGGCGTCGGCCTGAACTACCACGACCATGCCCGCGTCGCCGGCGTCCGCCCGCCCGGCCGGCCGGTCTTCTTCTTCAAGCCGCCGAGTTCCCTTTGCGGCCCCTATGACGCGGTGGTCCGCCCGAAGGGCTCGACCCACCTGGACTGGGAAGTCGAGCTTGCGGTCGTGATCTCCACGACGACCCGATATGTCGAGCCGGAGGCTGCGGCCGAACGAATCGCCGGCTTCTGCATCCTCAACGACATCACCGAACGGAAATGGATCGAGACATCGGGCCAGATGCTCGACGGCAAGAGCGCGGACACCTTTTCTCCCCTGGGCCCCTGGCTCGTCACGCCTGACGAGATCCAGGATCCCCAGAACCTGACTCTGGAACTGTCGGTCAACGGCGTCCGCAGGCAGCACGGCAACACGGCCGACATGGTGTTCGGGGTGGCGGAGCTGATCAGCCGGCTGAGCCACATCATGACGCTGGACCCGGGCGACATCATCACCACGGGCACGCCGGCGGGTGTCGGCATGCGGATGACCCCGCCCATCTATCTGCAGCCGGGAGACTGCATGACGTTGCGCATCAGCGGCCTCGGAGAGCAGAGGCAGACGGTGGTCTCCGCCGGAGAGCCCGCATGACCCGGCGCCGGCAGGGAACGGGGGGCACGGGCGGACCGTGACCGGCCCATGCCCGGCGGAGGCGGGCGGCGCTGCGAGCCGTTGACAATCGCCGGAAACTTCCCGCTGCCGAGCCGTCTTCCGCACCCGCACGCTGGAAATGCCGCCACCTGCCTTGCCCGCATCGGGTATGACGAGGCGGCACGGATCGCGGCGCGGCAGACCCGCCTCATCGGCGCGCTGCAGCATCCGATGGTGACGGGAGACGACGAGGCCGGCTCCCGCCTGCATGCTCTGGCGCCGACTTACCGGACGCTCCTAACGGCCCTGGAGGAGCATCTCTCTTCCGGCTGAGATGCCAGCGTCCAGGACCGATCGGGACCGCATCCGTGCCGTATGGCCCGGGCGGGCCCGAGCCGGACGGCTAGGGCGAAGAGCCGTCCTCCAGGTCCGGCACCCCGGTCGCCGGGGACCGGATCCGGCGACGACCGAGACGCGCCAGGCAGTGGAGCGTGACCAGCGCCGTCATGGCCGAAAACCCGGCAAGCGGCCAGGCGGTGTCGCCGCCCAGCATCAGGACGAAGAGCGTGCCCGCAACCCCGACGATGATGCTCTGGACGCAGAAGTGGAGCGCGACCGCGGTGCCCGCGATCTCGCCGAACTCCTCCAGGGCGCCGTTCGCGGTGACCGAAGACGCGATCACGATGCCGGCCGCGATCACCCACATCGGCAGGATGAAGCTCCAGAAGGACGGCTGGAAGACCGACTCGCCCACCGCCTGGAGGGCCGCGCCGACAAGCAGCAGCCCCATGGCCCGGGCAAGGCTGCCAGCAACGCCCCAGCGCTCAAGGAAGCGCCGGGCGAAGCGGCTCGTCACGATCATCACGACGGCGGCCGTCGCGAAGGCGAAGCTGAAGCCGAGCTCGGAATACCCGGCCCGGTCGATGAGAACGCGCGGAGCGGTCGAGAAGAACACGAAGAACGCCCCCATCGCCGCGCTGAAGCCGAGCGTATAGGTCCAGAACGCGAAGCTGCGCAGGACCGGCAGGAACCCGGTCTTCCGGGCCGTTCCGTCGGCGGGCCGCGTCTCGTGCCAGTTGGGCCATGCATGAAGCAGCGCCAGCAGCGCCGGAAGGCCGAGAGCGACGAAGACAGCCTGCCACCCGAGGTGGCCTGCGATCAGCGCGCCCAGGATCGGGCCGAGCGCCGGCACGAAGGCCAGCATGGCGTTGAGGAGGCCATAGACCGCCGCGCTTTCGGGACGGCCGGCATAGACGTCGCGCACGGTCGCGAACAGGGCCACCAGCGCCGCCGACGCGCCCGCGGCCTGCACCAGCCGAAGGATGAGGAAGAGCGCGGGCGACGTCGTTCCGGCAAGCAGGAAGGACGTGGCTGCGAAAAGGGCCGCACCGGCGATCAGCACAGGCCGGCGGCCGACCCGGTCCGAAATCGGTCCGAACACGATCTGCCCCAGACCGAGCATGACCATGTAGAGGGTGAGTGTCAGCTGCACCACCGCCGGCGTAGTGCCGAGGATGCCCGGCATCGCCGGGACGATGGGCAGATAGATGTCCATGGCGAGGGACGCCAGGATGTTGAAGGGCGCCATCAGCAGCATCGCCGCCGACAGCCCGTACGACCAGGGTCGCGGGTTTCGGGAAGGCACGACAAATCATCCGCGTGAAATGAATGACATTCAGCGGCGATCTGCGTCGTCGACAGTATCGAACAGGGAACCGAGCAGATGGCCGCAACGACAATCGGATGTCGTTGCGGCTTAGTTGTCCGATGTCTTCGGTTCCATTGGGCGGGTTACCGGTCGGAAAAGGAATGGGATCGAAATCCGTTCGCTGTCTATCAGCCACCGCTTTCGGCCGCAAGCGGCCGCTGGAACCAAATCCGCCACATGATCCGACGCGGGAAAGGAAATCGTCTCCCGAAAAATCGGCGCTTCCGGCCGGGTCGGCTTTCCCCCGTTTCGGCGCCCTTCGATGATGAGG
>JAJUFW010000603.1 GCA_029263555.1 Alphaproteobacteria bacterium | reverse complement strand
GTCGGGCGGCAGACGGAAATGACGGCCAAGGGCGTCGGGACGGCAGGGGCCCGGGAAGGTCCCTTTCGGGCGATGGGACCGAAGACAGGCCGCCGGTCGATGCGGATTCCGGCGAATTACGGTTGATTAAAATTTAACGAATTCCTGCGAAACTTGTACTATAACATCCGCGAAGTCGGCTCTCAGGGCCGGCTCCGCTGCGTCAACACTCATTCGGCAGCCCGGGCCACCCTCTCATGAAGCTGAGCCTTTCCGCCAAGATCATCATTCCGGTCCAGGCGGCGTTCTGCATCGCGATCCTATCAGCGATCGCCCTCAACTATTTCAAGATGGAACGGGTTGTTCAGGATGCGGTCGCGACCCGATTCCAGGTCGTGACCAGTGGCCTTGCGAAGGAGATCGAGGGCGGCCTGAACCTCGGCTTCACGCTGAGTTCCCTTCGCAATCTGGACGCCCTCATTGAACGCGAGCGTATCAGGGACGAGCGCATCGGCGGCATCGTGCTCTTCGATGACCGGGGCGAGGTCGTGTTCGCCGCGGGCGAGGGAGCGCCGCAGGGCACGGTTCCGGCCGGCTGGGTCCGGCTCAACCAGAATGCCCACCAGAGCGGCCGGTCCTGGGATATCGAGGAAGAGGGGACCCAGGTCATCGGGACGGCGATCCAGGATGTCTTCGGTCAGCCGGCCGGCGGCATCGCTCTCTCCTATTCCCTCGGCGCCGTGCGGCAGGGCGTCCTTGCGACGCTGCCCGACCTGGCGACGGCGGGCATCGTCGTCCTGGTGGTATGCCTGGCGCTCACGGCCGTCGCCGTCGGGCTGCTCATGCGGCCGACGCAGCGGCGGCTCAACCACGCAGCCGAGCTTCTGGCCGAGGCCGAGAAGGATCCCGGGCGCGCCGCCGAGGCGGGGGACAAGGACGAGCTGGGCCTCGGCATCGGCGATTTCCTCAAGAAGGTGGCCGAGGTCCGCGGGCAGCTCAGCCAGGTCGACCGCCGCGAGTCGACGGAGGCCGTACCATGAAGGCTGGTTTCGGAAACAGGCTGAACTGGCTTCTGACGGGACTGACGACGGTCCTGTTGCTGGTCAGCCTTCTTGCCCTTACCGGGTATTTCCAGACGATCTTCCGGCCGCTCATCGAGCCCGAGCTGGAGAAGCACGCGGAGACCGTCGGCTCCTACGTCATCGCCCAGATCGACAGGGCGGTCGAATTGGACATTCCGGTTCCCGAATTGGTCGGCGTCAGCGACCTGATGGATGACGTGCTTTCGGCCAATCCGGACATCTCCTATCTCGCGCTGACGGACCAAAGCGGCGGCATCCTGCACTTCTCCGGACCGGGGGAGGTCCGGAACGCCGATCCCTTCGTCGGGCTGGTCCGGGCGCCGGACGGGGCTGGCGTGCTGGACGGCACCTACACGAACACGATGCTGCCCATTCTCAAGGACGGGCAGCCGGTCGCGCTGCTTCAGGTGGGCATGCGCGCGGATCACGTCCAGAACGCGATGAACGAGGTCCGTTTCGACCTGCTCTCGATCCTGAGCGTCGCCGCACTCTTCAATTTCGAGATCCTGATCCTGGTGATCGCGACGGCCTTCTCGGCACGGATCCGGGATCTTGCCTCCAGCATCGGGCGGGCTGCCTCGGGCGACTTTACGATCGTCGCGTCGGCTCGCGGCAGCGACGAGGTCGCCCGAGTGTCCGCGGCGGTGAACCGGCTGCTCGACAGCGTCCGGCGGGAATTCGACCGGGTCGCTTCCAGCGTCGTAGGCCAGGGCGCCGAGGTGCTGAAGCAGGTCAAGGGCAGCTTCGGCCAGACGAGCCATTCTGTGGCGCCGTCTTCGGCCCGCGCCGTGGCCGTGCTGCGCTTCGCGGTCTTCGTCTTCTCCCTGGCCGAAGAACTGACGCGAACCTTCCTTTCCGTCTACATCAAGGACCTGTTCGAGCCGGTGCCCTGGCTGCCGGCCGAAGTCGTCATCGGGGCCCCGATCGGTCTCTTCATGCTGCTCTGGGCGATCGCCCAGCCGATCGCCGGAAGCGTCTCCGAGCGTCGGGGGCGACAGATCACCTTCACGATCGGTGCGCTGCTGTCGGCGGCGGGTCTCGCCGGCAGCGGTCTGGCCCAGGACCTGGTTCAGCTCATGGTCGCCCGCAGCGTGACGGCGGTCGGCTACGCCGCCGTGTTCATCGCGGCGCAGGGGCTCGTCATAGACAATACGGACCCGCGCGAACGGGCCCATTCCATGGCGATCTATGCCGGCGGCATCCTGGCC
>JAJUFW010000533.1 GCA_029263555.1 Alphaproteobacteria bacterium | reverse complement strand
GCCCCGCCGCAGCAGGAGGAACGGGTCCGGCTGGCCGAGATCCGGGACGCCTTCTTTGCCCTTCCGGAAGATCAGCGGGCAGCCCTCCATCTCGTGACCATCGAGGGGCTGTCCTACCAGGAGGCGGCCGACACCCTCGGCATACCGGTAGGCACGCTGATGTCCCGGCTGGGCAGGGCGCGGGCGGCGCTCCGCGCCTACGAGCATGAGGGCGGGGACGGCGCCCGGTCCGACCGGGCCGGCCGGCCCCCGCCCGAATCCGGCCCCCGATTCCGTCTGGTTGGAGGTTCCGATGACCCGGCAGGCTGACGCGATCACTGAAACCGATCTCCACGCCTATGTCGACGATCAGATCGACATGGCCAGGCGCGTGGAGGTGGAGGAATACCTCTCGCGAAACCCGGAGGCCGCCTCCCGGGTCATGGCCGACCTTCTGGTCCGTGACGAACTTCGCCTGGCCCTTCGGGGAACGGGGCGCCCGGCATCCGCGCGCACGCTGGACGCGGCCCGTGCGCTTCAGCGCGGGCTGATGATGCAGCGCTTGATCGGCGGGTTCCGGCGCATGACGCGGATCGCGGCCCTGGTGGCGCTGGGCTGGTTCGCCCATGCCGAGCTGGGGCTCCTGAATGTCCGCGAGACGGCTGCCTCCGCGACCGTTCCGGACTTCGTCGAGGATGCGCTTCATTCCCACCGGACCGCGCTGGTGCGGGCCGGCATGAATTCCCAGCGGCCCGCGGCCCGGTACGACCCGGCGGAAATTCTGGACGCGACCTTCATCGAGATGCCGCGCCTGCCTGACGACTGGCGGGTGCTCGATGCGCAGATATTCCCCTGGAAGGGGGGCAGCAGCGTCGAGCTGACGGTCCAGGCCGGCGCCCTCGGCACCCTGTCCCTGTTCGCGGCCCGGTCCGAGGACTTCGCGATCATCGATCCCCGCATCGCCAGGACGGCCGAAGAGACGGTCGCCTACTGGCAGATCGGACCCTCCGTCTACGCCCTGACCGGGGCTGCCGCGGAGGCCCCGCTCGAAAGGGCGGCAATGGCGCTTGCACGCAAATTCTAAGTCAATCCATCAGCAAAGAGGTTATGCCGCTATGAACACCCCCTACAGCGCGTGGAACGCACGTGCCGGCCGGATCGACCAGGCCCAGTTCGACGAGGGCCTCCGGCAGCACATGCTGCGGATCTACAACTATATGGGGCTGGGCCTGGTCCTGACCGGGCTCGTCGCCTACATCGTCGGCACCACGCCCGCCCTCTACGTGCCGATCTTCGGCTCGCCGCTCAAATGGGTGGTGATGCTGGCGCCGCTTGCCTTCGTGTTCTTCTTTTCGTTCCGGCTTCAGGCGATGTCGGCCGCCACGGCGCAGACCGTCTTCTGGATCTTCTGCGGCGTCATGGGCCTGTCGCTCGCCTCGATCTTCCTCGTGTTCACCGGCGTGAGCATCGCCCGCACCTTCTTCATCACCGCCGCCATGTTCGCGGCCATGAGCCTCTACGGCTACACGACCAAGCGGGACCTGTCGCGCTTCGGTGCGTTCCTGTTCATGGGGCTGATCGGCATCGTGATTGCGAGCCTAGTGAACCTGTTCCTCGGCTCATCCATGATGCAGTTCGTGATCTCGGCCGCCGGCGTCCTCGTTTTCACCGGCCTGACCGCCTATGACACCCAGGCGCTCAAGGAAACCTATGCTGAGCATTACGACAGCGAGTCCAAGCACAAGCTGGCGGTGTTCGGGGCGCTGTCGCTCTACCTGAACTTCGTCAACCTGTTCCAGATGCTGCTGCACTTCTTCGGGCAGCGGGAGGAGTAAGGCAGGCGGGACCGTCGTTCCGTCGACCTTTCGAAGTCTTCCTCACCAACGAGCTCAAGATCCATGGATACCCAGGAACGTCAGATCATCGAAGGGCTGTTCACCAGGCTCGGCGAGGTGGAGCGCCAGTCCGGGGAGCGTGATGCCGAGGCGGAAGCGTTCATCCGGTCGCGGGTGGCCGATCAGCCGAACGCGCCCTACTACATGGCTCAGACGATCATCGTGCAGGAGCAGGCCCTGGCCAACGCCCAGCAGCGGATCGAGGAGCTGGAGCGCGAACTTGCCAGCCGTCCGGCCGGCGGTTTCCTCGGCAGCCTGTTCGGTGGTGGTGCGCGGGTGACCCGGCCGCAGCACCGTCCGGCCGCGTCGGCAGCCGCTCCGACGATGCACCCGATGGTTCCGCAGGCGGGCCGCGGCGGCGGGTTCCTGGCCGGTGCCGCACAGACCGCCGTCGGCGTGGCCGGCGGCATGCTTCTCGGCAACATGCTGGCCAGCGCCTTCACCGGCGGGGAGGTCCTGGCCGAGGAGGCGGGCGACGCAGGCGCCGCGGACATGGGCGCGGATCTCGGCTTCGACGAAGAGTTCTTCTGAGGATCCGGCCGTCGGAATCGACGGTCGGGGGCCGCCGGTTGCGGCTCCGACCCATGGGCACCGGTGCCCCGAAAGGGGCGCCGGCGCTTTGTTTTGGCCGGTACTGAACCGCGCCGGGATTGCCGGAGGCTCCCCCTCTTGAGATTAAGGAGCCATCATGACGAAACGGAACGGCAATACCTATTCACCTGAAGTGCGCGAGCGCGCGGTTCGAATGGTTCTGGAGCACCGGGGCGAGTATGCT
>JAJUFW010000644.1 GCA_029263555.1 Alphaproteobacteria bacterium | reverse complement strand
GGGAACCAGCGGCGACCCGGTCGAGGTCAGGGTCCGGAGCGCGCCGAGATCGTGGCTGTCGGCCGGCCGGTAGCCGCCCTTGGCAAGGGCGTCGATATATTTCGCCGAGGTGCCGAACAGGGTCACCTTTTCGGCTTCCGCATAGTCGAACAGGGCGTTGCCGTCCGGGTGGAAGGGCGAGCCGTCATAGAGCACGAGCGTCGCCCCCGTCGCCAACGCCGAGACCAGCCAGTTCCACATCATCCAGCCGCAGGTGGTGAAGTAGAAGACCCGGTCGTCGCGCCGGATGTCGCAGTGCAGGCGATGTTCCTTCAGATGCTGCAGCAGGGTTCCGCCGGCGCCGTGGACGATGCATTTCGGCACGCCCGTCGTGCCGCTGGAATACATGATGTAGAGCGGATGGTCGAAGGGAAGCCGGACGAAGGGGATCTCCCCCGCGGGCTGGCCCGCGACGAAGGCCGAAAGGTCGACCGCCCGGTGCAGCCGCGACAGGTCGACGTCTTCCGAGACATAGGGGACGACGACGCAGCGCTGGACCGTAGGCAGCCCGTCCAGGATCCGCGCGAGCTTGTCGAGCACGTCGATGGTGCGGCCGTTGTAGTAATAGGCGTCGACGGAGAACAGGACCTTGGGCTTGATCTGGCCGAAGCGGTCCAGCACGCCCTGTACCCCGAAATCCGGCGAGGCCGAGGACCAGACGGCGCCGAGCGACGTGGCCGCAAGCATGGCGACGACCGTTTCCGGCATGTTCGGCATGAGTCCCGCCACGCGGTCGCCCGGACCGACGCCGAGCGATTTCAGCGCGCCCGCCATGCGGGACACGGCATCGTGCAGCTCGGCCCAGGTGAGGCGCCGTTCGACCTTGGTTTCGCCGCGGAACACGATCGCGGTGCCGCCGTCGCGCCGGCGCAGCAGGTTCTCCGCGAAATTCAGCCGGGCATCCGGAAAGAAGCGGGCCCCCGGCATGCGGTCGCCATCGGCCAGGATCCGCGCTCCCCGGGTTTCGGCAACGACCCCGCAATAGTCCCAGAGCGTCGCCCAGAACGCCTCGGGACGGTCGATCGACCAGCGGTAGAGCCCGGCATAGTCTCGGATCTCGATCCCCTCGCGACGCGAGACTTCCTTCATGAAATCCGTAATCACGGCGCCGGCGACCCGTTCGGACGACGGCGTCCAAAGCGGTTGTTGATCTGAATTCATTTGTCCAAGCCCTCCCAGCTTGCCGGATGTTCGCCGCTCAAGAGGGCCAAGACAAGTCCCGGCGGGAGCGGTGCGCGGCTTCGGGTCCCCGATCCCGGCACGACCGGTGGGCGGCTTTTCCCCGTGTTCCGTTTCCGATAGCCTTCCTCACCCGCGTTGCGACATCCCGGACTTTCCATGATCACCACCATCGCTTTCGACGGCGACGACACCCTCTGGCACAACGAGCGGGCCTTCGCGGTCACCCAGGAAAAGTTCCGGAGCGTGCTCGCCCATTACGCCCCGCAGGGGGACATCTACGGCCGTCTCTACGAGACCGAGGTCCGCAACCTTCGCCTGTTCGGATACGGGGTGAAGGGCTTCACCCTCTCCATGATCGAGACGGCGATCGAACTGACGGAGGGGCGGATCGACGCCAGGGACATCCGGACGCTGCTGTCGCTGGGCAAGGAGATGCTGGAGCATCCGGTGGAGCTGCTGCCGGACGTCCCGGCAACGATCGAGCGGCTGAAGGACCGTTATCGCCTGATGGTGATCACCAAGGGCGACCTGTTCGATCAGGAGAGCAAGCTGGCACGCTCGGGCCTGGCGGAGCATTTCTGGCGCATCGAGATCGTGTCCGAGAAGGACCAGGCCTGCTACCGCGCGATCCTGGACCGCCACGGCATCGCGGCGCAGAACTTCCTAATGGTCGGCAATTCGGTGCGGTCGGACATCCTGCCGGTGCTGGCCATCGGCGCGCGGGCCGTGCATGTTCCGCACCCCCTGGTCTGGCAGCACGAGGTGGCGACGCCGGACGAAGGCACGGACTTTCCGGTCCTGGGCTCGGTCGGCG
>JAJUFW010000425.1 GCA_029263555.1 Alphaproteobacteria bacterium | reverse complement strand
GCCACGCCCCGGCCGCCTCGTCGTCCGTCCCGAGCGGTGCGGCTGCCGGGTCGGGAGCCGGGACCTTGTCTCCGGCCAGGCCGCGGTCCGTGCGGTCGCGCAGACGGGTCGGTCCGGTCGCGGAAGGTTGATCTGCGGTCATGGCGTTCGTGCTCGCCTCTGAAGGCGCTTTCGGTCTTCCGGGAACGTCGCCCCTTTTCGGGATGTTCCGCCGCCAGACGAGAGGGCAGATCGATGGAAGCATTGCAGGAGAAGAAGCCGGCGGCGGTCGGACCCCATATCGTCGTGATCGGCGGCGGATTCGGGGGGCTCTCGGTAGCGCGTCGCCTGGGAGGCGCCCCGTGCCGAGTGACCTTGATCGACCGGCAGAACTTCCATCTCTTCGTTCCGCTGCTCTATCAGGTCGCAACGGCCGCCCTGTCGCCGGGCGACATCGCGGAACCGATCCGGCAGGTTCTGGCGCGCGACCGGAATGTGGAAGTCCGTCTGGACGAGGTGACGGGGGTGGACACCGCAAGGCGCCGCGTAGTCACGAAGACCGGCGAGATCGGCTACGACGTCCTGGTCATCGCGACGGGTTCCGGGCAGAGCTATTTCGGGCACCCGGAATGGGCAACCCATGCCCCCGGCCTTAAATCCATCGCGGATGCCCAGGAGATCCGGAACAAGCTGCTGATGGCCTTCGAGGAGGCGGAGCGCACTGACGACGCCGCTCGCCGGGCGGCGCTCATGACGATCGTCCTGGTCGGCGGCGGTCCCACCGGCGTCGAGATGGCGGGCGCCGTCAGCGAACTGGCGAGACATACGATGAGACGGGATTTCCGGCGCATCAGCCCGGCCGACGCTCGGATCGTGCTCGTGGAGGCGATGCCGCGGCTTCTCGGCCCGTTTCCCGAAAAGCTGGCTTCTCACGCCCAGCGCATTCTGGAGGGTCGGGGCGTGGAACTCCGGTTCAACGCTCCGGTGGAGGATGTCGGGGAGGACTATGTGGTCGCCGGCGGGGAACGCATTCCGGCCGGTACCATCGTCTGGACGGCTGGCGTCGCCGCCTCGCCGGCCGGGAAATGGCTGGGGGTAGAGACGGATCGGGCAGGGCGGGTGCTCGTCGACGCCAATCTTGCCGTGCCCGGGCACGACGGCGTCTACGTCATCGGCGACGCGGCGCACGCCAAGGGGGAAGACGGCGAACCGCTTCCGGGGCTAGCGCAGGTGGCCAAGCAGCAGGGCGAGTATCTGGGCCGGGCGCTTGCGGCGCAGGCACAGGGGCGTCCCTGGCCGGGTCCCTTCAAGTTCCGCAACTATGGAAACATGGCGACGATCGGTCGCAATCAGGCCGTCGCGGATTTCAGCTGGTGGCGGACGGCGGGGTTCGTCGCCTGGTTGCTGTGGAGCGTCGTCCACGTCTTCCTGCTGATAGGGTTCCGCAACCGCGTTCTCGTCAGCGTGCAGTGGCTTTGGGCCTATCTGACCTACCAGCGGGGCGTCCGCCTGATCCTGGGTGACCGGAATCGGTCACGGCTTTCGATGCAGGACGTCCAGGCCCAGGGACGCGGGTTGGCGCAACCGCCGAAGCCTGACGGCGCCGTCGGGAACGCGGGTCTGTCCGTGGCCGTTGCATCCGATGAGGTCCAAACCAGAAGCGTGGAGTCAACAGCGATGAAGCCGGGCGAGAGCGGCACGGGCCCCAAGGACGGGCAGAAGAAGCCATCCTCTGGCAAGGAGCGGCCGGACAGGGACCGGGATGAGGATGCCGTGGACGAGGCGGTCGAGGAGTCGTTCCCCGCGAGCGATCCGCCTTCGTACAATCCCCAAAAGACAGGCGGCTGAGGGCGCCCGCGTTCAGCCGCCCTGCACCGCCAAGCAGGCGACCGGGAGCGGCGAGAGGACACCGCCGACCGCCAGCATCCGCGCCGAAACGGTCTTTCCGGTGAAAATATCCGTGAAGCCGGCGGACGGCGTATCCTCGCCCAGATCTATCACCGTATCCTCCCAGACATCCGGCGGGAATCCGGGATGGCCTCGATCTCGGATCAAGGGCGCGACAAGGCGGGGGGCGATCACGATCAGCGCCTCGTCGCCCAGCCGTCTCCGGAACGTCACCAGCCGGTCGGCATGCGCGCCCCGGACTTCCAGCGGCTCGTATGTTCCGTCGGCAAAAAGGGCGGGCCGGGCACGCCTGAGCGCGAGCACGCGGCCGAGGACGAACTGCTTGATCCGACCGTCGGTCCATGACGTGAGAAGCGCTGCCGGATCGGCCGACGGGATTTGCTCCAGGGCCGTCCTCCGCGCCTCGTAATCGACGGGCCTGCGGTTGTCGGGATCGACCAGACTGAAATCCCAGAAATCGGTTCCCTGGTAGATGTCGGGCACGCCGGGCACGGTCGTCTTCAGCAGGGTCTGCGCCAGCCCGTGGCAGGCCGCGACGACCGCCGCCGCCCGTGCGATCGGATCGAAGTCGGCCTGGAAGGCGCCGGCCTTCGACGGATCCAGCACGGCCCGCACAAAGCTTTCAAGGGCGGTCTCGTATTCCGTGTCGGGCTGGGTCCAGCTCGAGTGAAGCTTCGCTTCCCGGACCGCCTTCATGAGATAGGCGACGATCCTGTCCGCCAGCACCTGTCTTGCGCCGGCGTCCATGGCCGCCCAGTCGGCCGGCCACACGCCGAGAAGGGTCTGGTAGATCAGGTACTCGTCATTGGGGTCGGGCGCGACCGTGTCGCCGAGATCCTTGCGGTGAAAGCGGTTGAGGGCGTTCCAGCGCCGGACGCCCCTGATCCATGGCGCCGCCAGTTCCGATATCGCGTCGATCCGGAGGCGCGTGTCTTCGCCGCGCTTATGGTCGTGGGTGGCGGTGGCGAGCAGCGTAAAGGGATGGGTCTTTAGCCGCTCCCGGTTCAAGTAGTGGAAGGCGGAGACGCTGATGCCGAACTGCGTCGGGTCGCCGCCGACCTCGTTCAGCGAGGCCAGACGGAAATATCTGTAGAAGGCCGTATCCTCGATGGCCTTCGCCATGACCGGGCCGGTGAGCTGCTGGAACTTCATCGCCGTCCGAAGGACGTCGTCCGGCCGGTATCCGCGTCGACCCTCGGCCGCGAGGTCGGTCGTCAACACCGCGTGCAGAAAGTCGAAGACGCTGATGTCCGCTTCCCGGGATGCCTTCCGGGCCTGGGCCGTCGCCCAGTCCAGATAGCGCCTGTCCTCCTCCACGGGGCCCGATGCCGTGATGTAGGTGCGGTAGACCGGAAAGCGCGTGATGATGCCAACCAACGCCTTCCGGATGCCCGAGAAGGTAAAGTCGCGGGTCGCCCAGCTCTGCCGGGCAAGCGCATGCATGAGGCCCGTCAGGACGGTGACCTCGCTCGCGAGG
>JAJUFW010000315.1 GCA_029263555.1 Alphaproteobacteria bacterium | reverse complement strand
TTGTAGGCCATCCACTTGTGGAAGTGATATTCGACGAGGCCGCCGTTACCGACGCCCGCATGGAGCGCGATGTTGTGCGGGCCGTTCCCGTTGCCGTGGCCGAGCACGACGTTGAAGGCGCGCGCCAGGGCCGCGGTCCGAAGACCGGCGGTGTAACCGCCGTCGTTGTTGACGTTGGGCTGAATGATGTCGACGGCGCCGGCCACCAGCAGGTCGCGGGCCGAGAACTTCTCGTTCTCCGCGGCTGCGACGCGGATCGACGTCTGCGAGCGGAGATGGGCGAGGTTGGCCGGCTCGTTGTAGTGGATCGGCTCCTCGATGAAGGTGATGTCGAGCTCTTCGCACATCTTGCAGAGCTTGATCGCATCGGGGAGCGACATGCGAAGGTTGCCGTCCATGGACAGCTTGATGTCCGGGCCAACCGCTTCCCGCATGGCGGCCATCCTGTGGTAATCGTCCACCGGATCGGGAATCGCCTGCCGGCCCACCGTGTTCTTCAGGTGGGTGGCGCCCAGCTTCACCAGATGGGCCGCCTCGGCCGCCAGCTCTTCCCTGGAATAGACCGGGGCGCCGTCATAGGCTGCGCCATGGGTGATGTAGACCGGAACGCGGTCGCGGGCGCCGCCCAGCAGATGATGGACGGGCCGACCCATGGTCTTGCCCTTGATGTCCCAGCACGCGATGTCGATCATCGCCAGCGCCGAGATCAGCGCGCGGCCCAGGGGCCGTTCGTAGGTGTGACGGTCGAAGAGCTGCGGAATCCGCTCGGTCCGGAACGGATCCGTCTTCTCTTCGATGATCCGGGGCGCCAGATACTTGGCGATCAGATCGACGACGACATGGTGCGTATAGCCGCTGGTCGCCCAGCCGATCACGCCGTCGTTGGTCTCGACCTCGAGCAACAGGGCATGTTCGACATTTGGCTTATCCCGGAAGGGAGGCGGCGTGATCGGAATGTTCCGGAGATTGTGCGTCTCGATCCGGACGATCCGCTGTTTCCCCTCCAGGACCTTGGTCTCATAGAGCATAGTCTGGTTAAGCATGAATCCCCTCCAGCACTTGTCGGCATCTGATACCAGCGGAGGGACATGCTCGAAAAATCAGTAATCCGAATGGATTGTGCAGTTTGCAGTATCACTGGGGCTTGTTGTTGCGTTGGCCCAGCCCTTCTTCGAGGATCAGGTCGAACAGGCGCTGCGCCGCCGGCGAAAGCGGCTGGTTCCTGAGGCGTATCAGCGCGAAGTTGCGGTGCAGCCTCGGCTCGGTGATCAGCAGCTTCTGGCTGTGCTGGATCGCCGACAGGTCGGCCACGGATTCGGTCAGGATCGACACGCCGAGCCCGGCCTCCGCCAGGGAGACCAGCGTCTGCCCCTGGATGCACAGGAACTGGGTATCGAGCCGGAGGTTGTGCGCCGCGGCCACGCTCGACATGAGGCGGCCGAGAACGGTGTTCGGATAGAACTGGATGAGCGGCAGCGTCGCCAGCTCGGCGAAGGCGATCTCTTGGCGGTCCTCCGGAATCAGCGAACGAGGGACGAGCGCCAGGAGCGGTTCCGATTCGATCAGCCGCGACTGCAGCGTTTCGTCCTGCGGCTCGGGTCCGATGCCGAAATCCGCCTCTCCGGAGCGGACGGCCTCGTAGATCTGGGCCGACTTGTGTTCCAGGAGCCGGATCTGCACGCCCGGATTCGCTTTCTTGAAGCGGGCGAGGACGGGCGGAAGGGTGGTTGCCGCCGGCACTGGAGAGCAGGCCACCGTTACCTTGCCGCGCCGCAGCTCGACGATCTCCGTCAGATGGCGCAGGCCATGCTCTACCTCCCTCATGGCGCGGCGCGCGTGCCCGAGCAGCAGTTCCCCCTCCGGGGTCAGCTTCAGCCGGCGCGTGGTCCGGACGATGAGCTGCACGCCGAGCTGCTGCTCTATCTGCTTTATCTGCATGCTGATCGCCGATTGCGACCGTCCTGCCTGCAGCGCCGCCTCGCGGAAGCTCTGATGCTCGGCGACCAGAAGAAAGGTGTGGATCAGCTTGAGATTGAGCTGATTGATGACGGAGGCTTGATCCCGCATGAGCCGTCTCGGAAAGCGGTGGGCCGGAAAGGCTGGTGTCTGCCTCGGACAGGCGGGCGATCGGATCCGCGGGTGATCCGCGGGCCTGCCCGGTGGACGTTCATGGGACAGCCTAGCGTGACGAAGTTTGCCGTTACCTTAATATTCCGTACTTCTGTATTCGGGAGACCGCGAGCGATGACATCGACGGAATGCGGGGACATGCGTGCCGGCGGGAGCCTGGCATCCGGCCGAATGCCGCAAAGCCGCCGGCATCAGGAGGAGACCTGACGATGCCTCGCGAGACGGAGTTCCGGGATCCCCGCATCCGGCCCTTCGAGCCCCGGGATCTTCCCGCGCTCCAGGACATTCGCCGGCGGGCGTTCGAGCCGGTCTTCGAGTCCTTCCGCGAAATCGTGGGCGGGGACATCGCCGCCATCGCCTTCGCCCATGCCGACGCGGAGCAGGCGAAGCTCCTGGACGACATCTGCATGGCCGGGTCCGGCCATCATGTCCATGTCGTCACGCTGGGCGATGAGGTCGTCGGCTTCGTCTCCTTCACCGTCGATCCGGAAAGGCGCATGGGAGAGATCGGCCTCAACGCCGTCCATCCGGACCATGCGGGCCGGGGTGTCGGAACCTGGATGTACGAACAGGTCGTCCGGCGCATGAAGGCGCTCGGGATGGTGCTCGCCACGGTCGGGACCGGCGGCGACCCAAGCCATGCCGCCGCCCGGCGCGCCTATGAGAAGGCCGGTTTCGGCGCGGCCATCCCGTCGGTCCATCTCTACCGGCTGCTCTGAAGCGGCTGGCGTGATCCCGGATGCGCGACGCCCGGGGGGCCGGGCGCTTCGGCATGGCCGTCAGCGGTCGCGCTCCAGATCCGTGACCAGCCTTCTCCGTTGCCGCCGGCTTCTGAGCTGCTTCGTCTGAAGCCCCTCGCCCTGAAACCGCAACCGTCCGTCGTCTTCAAGCAGGGCGAAGCGCCGCCGCGCGCCGATCGGAAGGTCCTCAGACCCGTAGATGCCGACGATCTCGATCATGACGACGCGGATCTTGGCCTGGCGAATGCCGGGTTCCGGACCGTCCGAGGTCGTGTGCAGGGTGTGCCGGATCAGGTCGCCGAAGGATCCGATGTCCCGGGTCTCGCCGCTCGCGAGCGGGCCCTGCCGGGTCCGCTGCCGGGGGTCGTCGGGGGCGTCGCCATCGAGATCCAGCACGTCGGTGACCGGACAGATGAGCGTCTTGTCAGCCGTCTCCAGGGTCACGAGGACGCTTTGGACGAAGACGGATCCCGAGCTCATGTTGCTGAGGAAGCAGCGGCCCTCCAGCCCCTCTCCTGCTCCCCGGGTGATCAGCAGGGTGGCGCGGAGCTGCCGGCGATAGCTGCTGACGAACACCTGCAGATAGACCACCCAGACGAGCAGAGTGCCGACTCCGGTGAGCGCATTCACCAGTTCGCTGTTCTGGGCAACCCACTGCAACATGCGTCTTCCGGGGGAGCGGCGCCGCAAGCGGCGCTGCCCGCCATGATCAAGGCTGGGAGGGTTCTTCCGGCGTGTGCTCCGGTGCGGCGACGACCAGCAAGGCTTCCGGCGAGTGGACGAGCTGCAGATAGCGTTCGAACTGCGCCAGCACGTCCTCGATGATCTGTTCGGGCGTCATCCCCATCAGGTCGTAGCCGCGGCTGCCATCGCTGAAGAAGGTCCGGACCTCGAACCGCTCGTCTCCCCGGGTGGCCTCGAGCGCGGAGAACGCGGGTAAGCGATGAGCCGCCGGGCGCACGCCGTAGACGAAGTCGCGCACGTCGCCGGCGGGAACCGTGAGGAAGGCCGACGGATCGCCGTTCCCGCGGGACACCGTTGCCGGTCGGCCGCGCCGTTTCAGCTCCTCCGCCACCTTGTCGAGCGCCAGCACGACCACCCTGTCGATATAGTTGACGACATCCTTCTCGGTCGGGGCCCTCAGCATCAGGCCCAGACGGCGCTGCCAGGTGTGCCCCGCGGCGGGATGGGCCTGGGGGGCGGCCGCGCCGAGGCCGATCCGTCGCTGCACCAGGTCCGCCTGCATCCCTTTGACCAGCGCCCAGACCAGCACCAGCATGATCAGCGAGAAGGGAAGCGCGGTGGCGATGGTTGCGGACTGCAGGGCCGCAAGGCCGCCGGCGAGCAGCAGAACCGCCGCGATCAAACCCGCCAGGGCGCACCAGAAGACGCGCTGGGCCTTGCTCGTCTCGGTGGCTCCGCCCGCCGCTATGGTGTCGACGACGAGCGCACCGGAATCGGCCGAGGTCACGAAGAACACCGCCACC
>JAJUFW010000019.1 GCA_029263555.1 Alphaproteobacteria bacterium | reverse complement strand
CGATGTTGTAACGTGGCCTCCCGATCGGGGTGGGAGAATGGTGTCGTCTTCGATGAAATACGTTCACGTCGACGTTTTCAGTCCGGTCCCCTACAGCGGCAACAGCCTGGTGGTTTTCCCGGATGCGGCCGGGCTGACGGGCACCCAGATGGCGCTGATCACGAAGGAGCTGCGCCATTTCGAGGCGATCTTCCTCGAAATGGCCGGAGATCCGCGCGCCTATCGGGCGCGTGTCTTCGACCTGATGGAGGAGCTTCCCTTTGCCGGCCACCCGGTCATCGGCGCTGCCTGCACGCTCCACGCCCTGGCCGGGGCGGCGGAAACCGCGCAATGGACGATTGAGCTCAAGGCCCGGACGGCAAGGGTCGAGACACAAAGACGCGCCGAGGGACGCTTCTTCGCGAGGCTCGATCAGGGTGCCGCCGAGTTTCTCGGGACATGGGCCGACCGGGCGCCCGAGATCGCATCCTGGTTCTCGCTCGCTCGCAAGGATCTGGACGACAGCCTTCCGCCGGAGACCGTTTCGACAGGTTTGCGCTATCTGATCGTGCCCGTGCAGCGAGAAGCCCTGGCGCGCGCCCGCATCTCGATCCCGGATCTCGAGGTGAGGCTCGCTGCAATGGGCGCGCAATTCGCCTATCTCATCGACCCCGCCGGCATGGAGGGGCGCCACTGGAACAATGACGGGATCATCGAGGACGTCGCGACGGGAAGCGCCGCCGGATGCGTCGCGGCCTATCTGCGCCGTCACGACCGCATCGGGGACGGCCGGTCCGTGGTTCTGAAACAGGGCCGTTTCGTCGGCCGCGCGAGCGAGATCGCCGTGACGGCGCATGGCTCCGGCACCGACATCCGTTCGGTAGAGATCGGCGGCGACGTATCGCTCGTGGGGACGGGGCGACTCGACGTCCTTCCGGATGTCCGCCGGTCATGACCGGCCGCCTGGCCTCCGGCTGCCGCGATGGGACATGGGCGTGAAGCCGGCCTGGCTGCCGGGCCGAAGCCCTTTCGTTCCCCGGGCCTAGCAAGGCCACGGCAACAGGATACGCCCTCGCGGGTAAGGGCTAGGTTGCTGATTTCGTGAAGAAAATTGGAGCGGGCGAAGGGATTCGAACCCTCGACCCCAACCTTGGCAAGGTTGTGCTCTACCCCTGAGCTACGCCCGCTCTGCCTGGGACCGGCACCGCGGAAGGCGGTGCCGTCGTTGAGGTGGGCGGATAATACGCAAAGCCGGTCGCATTGCAAGCCCGTTCTTGCGGCTTTTATCCGGGGGCGGCATCCCGCCGTGGACGGCGCGGCCGGACGGGGTTCAGCCACCTTGGCGATCAGGCGGACGCCTTCTATAAAGGCGGCCATGCATGCGACACCAGACGATCTTTTCCGCCGCTTCGACGAGCTGGGCATCCGGGTCCGCGTCCATGAGCACGATCCGGTGTTCACGGTCGAGGAGGCGAAGCATCTGCGCGGCATCCTGCCGGGCGGCCACTGCAAGAACCTGTTCCGCCGCGGCAAGAAGGGCGAGCCCTGGCTCATCGTCTGCGACGAGGACCGGAAGGTCGACCTGAAGGCGCTCGCCGCTCGCACCGGCGCCGGGCGGTTCTCCTTCGGCTCGCCCGAGAGGCTGTGGGAGACGCTGGGCGTCAAGCCCGGGTCGGTCACGCCGTTCGCCCTCATCAACGACCGCTCCAACCAGGTCTCGGTCGTGCTGGACGCGGCGATGATGGAGCATGATCCACTGAACTATCACCCGCTGGTCAACACCATGACCTGCGCGATCGCCCGCGACGATCTCGTGAAATTCATTGAGGCGTGCGGACACAAGCCACAAATAATGGATCTCGACCAGACGGTCTGACCGCGGCCGGCGGCCGGGGCCGGCATGGCTGCCGCCCGGGACCGACACGCCACCGCTACCGCCACAGCTTGGGGAACGAATGATGGAGCCGATCCTGGGTGCCGCCGCAACCGCGCCGGCGGACCTCGTCAAAGAGACCGACGCGACGACGTTCCGCACGGACGTGATCGAAGCCTCGATGCAGGTGCCGGTCATCGTCGACTTCTGGGCGGAATGGTGCGGTCCCTGCAAGACGCTGGGGCCCATGCTGGAAAAGGCGGTCGCCGCCGCCCGCGGCAAGGTCCGCATGGTCAAGCTGAACATCGAGGCCAGCGCCCAGAATCAGGCCCTGGCCGCGCAGATGCGAATCCAGTCCATCCCGGCCGTCTACGCCTTCTTCCAGGGTCGCCCGGTCGACGGCTTCGTCGGCGCCATGCCCGAAAGCCAGGTGCAGAGCTTCGTCGAGAAGCTGAGCCGGCTGGCTGGCGGCGATACCGGCGCCGACATCCAGGCCGCGCTGGACGAGGCCAAGGCGGCGCTGGACCAGGGTGACGTCCAGACCGCCGGCGCCATCTACCAGCAGATCCTGCAGGCGGAAGGCGACAACGCGCCGGCCATCGCCGGGCTGGCGCGCTGCCTGATCGCGCTCGGCCAGCCGGACGAGGCGCGCGGGATGATCGAGCGCCTGCCCGAGGATGTCGCCAAGAAGCCGGAGATACAGTCGGTCCTGACGCAGCTCCAGCTCATGACCGAAGCGGCCGGCAAGGCGGGGGAGATCCCGGGCCTGCGCGCCGCGGTCGAGCAGAATCCGGACAACCACCAGGCCCGTTTCGATCTTGCGATGGCGCTCTACGCCGCCGGCGACCGGGAGGGCGCGGTGGACGCGCTCCTGGAGATCGTCCGCCGCGACCGCGAGTGGAACGACCAGGCGGCGCGGGTCCAGCTCCTGAAGCTGTTCGAGGCGTTCGGCCCGACCGACAAGCTGACGGTGCAGGCACGCCGGCGCCTCTCGTCGATCCTGTTCTCGTAAGGGCGAGGGCGGTCCCGCCCCGGCCAGGACGATGAGCGGCAGCCCGTTCTTCCCCCGATTCGAGCAGTTGGGACCGACCGTCCCGGTCTTCCCGCTGCCGGGGGTGCTGCTGCTGCCGCGCGGGCTTCTGCCGCTCAACATCTTCGAGCCGCGCTACATCGCGATGTTCGACGACGCGCTGGCCTCGGACCGGATGATCGGCATGGTCCAGCCGGTGGAGCAGGCGGGCGCCGATCCGGTGCCCGAACTCTACCGCGTCGGCTGCGCGGGCCGCATCACCTCGTTCGACGAGACCGACGACGGCCGCTATGTCGTCACCCTCACCGGCATCTGCCGCTTCCGGGTCGGCGAGGAGCTGCCGATCGGCCGGGGCTACCGCCGTGTCCGCAGCGACTGGTCCGAATTTGCCGGCGACCTGGAACCGGGACCGGTCCGCATCGACCGGCCGAGATTCATGGGAGCGCTTTCCGGCTATTTCCGGAAGCATGCGATCGAGGCAAACTGGGAGGCGATCGAGGACACGCCCGACGAGCGGCTGGTCACCTCGCTCGCCATGATCTGTCCTTTCGCCCCGTCGGAGAAGCAGGCGCTGCTCGAGGCGACGACGGTCGACCGGCGGGCCGAGATGATGATCGGGTTGATGGAGATGGCCGTTCTGGGCCAACAAGGAAACGACGGCGCCCGCCATTGAGGCGGCCCGGCACGGAGAAGCAGTCATGACCGAGACCTCCCCGAACCAGCCCGCCGGCCGCAGCGCCGGCCCCGCCGCACGCGCCGGCGTCGATCCGAAGCTTCTGGAGATCCTGGTCTGCCCCCTGACCAAGGGGCCGCTGCGCTACGATCCCGAGGCGCAGGAGCTGATCAGCGACCAGGCGAGGCTTGCCTATCCAATCCGCGACGGCATTCCGATCATGCTGGTCGACGAGGCCCGCGCCATCGATCCCGACGCGGAGCGCTGAGCTTGGGCGGGGAGCCCGGAACCCGGCACTGGCCCGTCGAGCTTCGCGTGAAGCGGGCCGAGAAGGTGCTGGAGATCGAATTCGACGACGGCGCCCGATTCGTCCGGCCGGCCGAGCTGCTGCGGGTCGAGAGCCCGTCCGCCGAGGTTCAGGGCCACGGGCCGGGGCAGAAGCAGATCCCGCCGGGCAAGCGGAACGTCGCCCTGACCGGGGCCGAGCCGGTCGGCAACTACGCTGTCCGCCTGCTGTTCGACGATGGGCATTCGACCGGGATCTATTCCTGGTCCTACCTGCGCGAGCTGGGCGAAAGACGGGAAGAGCGGTGGCAGGCCTATCTGGCGGCGCTGGAGGCGCAGGGCCTGAGCCGCGACCGGCAGTGAGCGGCGCCGTGCCCGATCCGTCGCGCGCCCTTTCGGACTGGCTGCTCCAGGAAGGCATGGACGCCCGGCCGCTCGACGAGCTGGTGTCGCGCCTGGCGGACCGGCTACAGGCGGCGGGATTTCCGGCCGCCCGCATCCTGATCGGCGGCACGATCCTCCATCCTGAATACGAGAACTTCAGCGTCCTTTGGACGCCGGCCGGCGGGGTCGAGCATACGGACTACCCCTATGGCGGAAACCATGAGTCCTGGCTGGTCAGCCCTCTCTACCGCTCCGTCGTCGAGGGTCATGACCTCGCCCGTTACCGGCTGGATCACGAGGCGGCGGAAACGCTCTTCCCCATCTTCGGCGAGTTCCGGGCCGCCGGCTATACCGACTATGTCGTGCTCACCGGCTTCTTCGGGGTCGACGGGGCGCCGAGCGGGAGCGGTTTCGTCGCTTCCTTCGCGACCGACCGGCCCGGCGGCTTCTCCGAGCAGGAACTCGACATCCTGCGGCGATGCCGGCGGCCGCTCGCCATGGCGGTCCGCACGGCCACGACGAACCGCGTGCTGAGGACGGTCATGACCACCTATATGGGCGAGGACGCGGCCCGCCGGGTACTGAGCGGCGACATCCGGCGCGGCATGGTCGAGACGATCGACGCCGCCATCCTGTTCGCGGACTTGCGCGGCTTCACCCTTCTTGCCGACCGCATCGGCCGCGATCCGCTGGTCGCGATGCTGGACGACTATCTCGACCGCATGGGCGAGCCGGTCGCCCGCCATGGCGGGCAGATCCTGAAATTCCTGGGCGACGGGCTGCTCGCGACCTTCGCGCTCGACGGGCTTGACCGCGCGGACGCCTGCGAGCGGGCGGTCGCGGCGGCGGTCGAGGCGATCGCGGGCGCCGCCGATCTCAACGAAGCCCGCGCCGCCCGGGGCGAGCCGACGATGGCTCTCGACGTCGCGCTGCATCTGGGGGAGGTCCTCTACGGCAATGTGGGCAGCCGGACCCGGATGGAGTTCACGGTGATCGGACCGGCGGTGAACGAGGCGGCGCGGATCGAGGCCCTGTGCGGCGAACTGGACTGCCAGCTTCTCGCGTCCAGCGCCTTCGTCGCGGCCCATGGGAACGCCGGGCGGTTCAGGAGCGTCGGCGCCCATCAGCTCCGCGGCGTGCGCCGGCCGCAGGAGCTGTTCACGCTTGCCGAGGAAACGATGCGGCGGCCCGCCGTACAGGCATCCAAAGCTGTCAGCGGCTGAGCCCGGCGGGTTCGGGCGGAACCGGGCCGTCCGCGGACCTTCCGTGACGGTCGTCGCTGGATATGGCCGCGAGCGAGAGGTGGCGGCGCAGAAGGGCCTCGGCGAAATCCACGTCGCCGTCCTTCAGCGCCGCTAGGATCCCGATATGCTCGCGGCAGGACTGCTCGATCCGCTCCGGCCCGATGCGCTCGAAGGCGGCATATTCCTGGATCCGGCGCAGGCTGTTCTGCTGCCGCACCGCCTGAAGGATGAAGCGGTTGCCGGACCATGCCGCCAGCGCCTCGTGGAAGGCCGCGTTGATCCGGAACCATTCCTCGCGGGTCACGGTGCCGGGGGCCTTGGCCATGATCTCTTCATGGGCGTGGCAAAGCTGGTCGAGGCGTGCCCGGTCGGGGGTGAATGACGGCTGCCGCAGGGCCGCGCATTCGACGGCGATGCGGAACCGGTAGCTCTCCGCGACGGCCTCGGGATTGTCCAGCATCTCCGCGAACCGCCAGCCATGGCCGCGCTGGCGATAGGCCAGCCCTTCCGCCGCGAAGCGCAGCAGGACCTTCCGGACGACGCCCCGGGACGCGCCATAGCGTTCCGACAGCTCCGATTCCGAAACGTCGGCGGGCAGGTGCCCGTTCGCCCGGTCCGAAGCCATGACCGCGAAGAGGTCGTCGGCCTCCGACCGGGGGACGAGCTCCCCGCCGCTGGCCGGGTCCGGGACCGGGGTGGAGAGGATGAAGCCGATGCCGGGCTCCTGCCGCAATACGCCCCGGCTCGCCAGCAGTCTCAGCGCCCCCCGGACCGGCGACCGCGACACGCCCAAACGGCGGGCCAGGGTCTGCTCCGGCACGCGCCGGCCCTCCGCCCACGACTCGTCGCGGGCAAGGTCCAGGATCTGCCTGGCCAGTTCGGTCTGAAGGGGGCTTGCCTGGTCCATTCTCGCGGGGGGCCGTCGCTCCTCGTTGCCGGCGCAAGGATAGCGGAGCGCCGGGCTCAAGCCTATCGGCTCTTTATGCACAAAAAATGAACCTGGATGCCGATCTGGCGCAATAAGGTGCTTTTCATTCATATAAAAGACACATACCCTTTCCCAATCCCAGCCAGTTGAGGTTGCAGATGTCGCCTGAGCCCTTTCCCTTCGTATCGGTCAGCGGAACGCCCCGGGAGCGTGGGCGACAATACGGGGCGGCCGTCGCCGACCGGATCCGGCGCAGCATCGGCATCTACACCGGGCAGATCCGGAAGCTGGGCCTGGAGAGCGGCGACCTGCAGCGGCTGGTCCACGAATTCCTGCCCAGGATCGAGGCCTTCGGGGCCGAGTATGTGGAGGAGATGCGCGGCATTGCCGAGGGGGCGGAGGTCGGGCTCGAGGAGATCGTGCTGGTCAACGCCCGCACCGAGATCGTTTCGCTGGCCCGTCTCCAGGCCCCGTCGGCGGACGAGGAGCCCGACGGCTGCACGGGCGCGGTCATCCTCCCCTCGCGCAGCCGCAACGGACGGCTGATCCACGGCCAGAACTGGGACTGGCGCGCGGAATGCGCCGAGACGGGGATCGTCCTCCGCGTGCGGCGCGAGGACGGGCCCGATTTCCTCACGTTCACCGAGGCGGGCGCGCTCGCCCGCTGCGGCCTGAACGCCGCCGGGATCGCCATTACCGCGAACTATCTGGAATGCGATCGGGACTACCGGCAGAGCGGCGTGCCGCTGCCCCTCATCCGGCGCAAGGTCCTGGAGCAGGAGCACTTCGCGCTCGCCATGCGGACCGTCGCCGTCACGCCGAAGGCCTGTGCGAACAACATGATGGTGAGCTACGCCGCGGGCTGGGCGATCGACTTCGAATGCGCCCCCGACGAGAGCTTCCCGATCTATCCGGAGGACGGGCTCATCGTCCATGCGAACCATTGGCTGAGCCCGGTCGCGCTTTCGAAGGTCAAGGACACCGGGATTCCGAGCGTGCCGGAAAGCTTCTACCGGGACTGGCGGGTCCGCGAGCATCTGGCGAAATGCGGAAGCGGCCTGACCCGGGACGACCTCAAGGCGGCGTTGTTCGACGATTTCGGCTCGCCCTATTCGGTCTGCCGGCCGCCTCGGACGTCGGAGCACGGGAATCTTTCCGCGACGGTCGCCATGATCGTCATGGAACCGGAGGCGGGGTTCATGGAGGTTGCCCCCCTGCCGGCGATCAATCGTGTCTTCACCCGGTATTCGCTCGAGGAAGAGCCGGTCACCCTCGAGGCGATGCCCTAAAGGCGGCCTGAACGGGAGAGGCAAGAAGAGGGAGGAGGAGGAACATGCGCAGAACGGTTTTCTTCGGCCTTGCGGTGGCCCTTGTGGCCGGCGCGGCCTGCGGCCCGGCGAAGGCGGCCGGTGACGATACGGTGCGGGTCTCGCTGAATGCCGACATCCGCAGCACGACGCCGGGCACCAATCGCGACGACAATACCGATGCGGTGGTCCTGCACGTCGTCGAAGGGCTGGTCGCCTATCGCGAGAACGGCTCCGTCGGGCCCCTTCTCGCCGAATCGGTGGAGATTTCGCCGGACGGCAAGACCTACACCTTCCACCTGCGTTCCGGCGTGAAGTTCCATAACGGCGCGACGATGACCGCGGACGACGTGCTTTGGAGCTGGAACCGCTACATGGATCCGGCGACGGAATGGCGCTGCCTGTCCGAGTTCGACGGCCGCGGCCGGGCCAAGGTCGAGGCGATTGAAGCGCCCGACCCGCAGACAGTCGTTGTCCGGCTCGATGCACCCAACGCCCTTTTCCTCTCCACCCTGGCGCGGCCGGACTGCGGCATGACCGGAATTCTTCACAAGGACTCCGTCGCGGCCGACGGAAGCTGGATCGGACCTGTCGGCACCGGCCCGTACATGCTGGCCGACTGGCGGCGCGGGGAGGCGATCACGCTGCGGCGGTTCGCCGATTATGCCTCGCTGCCGGGTGATGCCGACGGCTTCACCGGCGGCAAGTCGCCCAAGGTGGAGACTGTCGAATTCCTCGTCATCCCGGACGCGTCCGCCGCCAAGGCGGCGCTCGTCTCCGGTGCGATCGACCTCGTGCCCGACATCTCGCCCGCGGACCGGGAGGAGCTGAAGGACAATCCGGACATCGAGATCGTCGCGGCTGAGACCATGGGCCTGAACGCCATCCTGTTCCAGACCCGCGATCCGCTGATGGGCAACCAGAAGCTGCGGCAGGCGATCGCCGCGTCGCTCGACACGGCGCAGATCGTCCACGCCGTGACCGACGGGAACTCCGTGCCCAACAATTCGGTCGTGCCCACGGCATCGGCCTACTACACGGACGTCCAGCGGCAGGGCTTCACCTACGATCCGGCGCGGGCGCAGGCCCTGCTCCAGGAAGCGGGCTACGCCGGCGAAAAGATTGTGATGCTGACGAACAACCGCTACCAGAGCAGCTTCAACACAGCCGTCTTCGCCCAGGCGATGATGCAGGCCGTCGGGATCAACGTCGAGCTCGAGGTGCTGGAATGGGGCACCCAGCTCGACCGGTACAGTTCGGGCAACTACCAGATGATGGCGTTCCCCTATTCGGCCCGCCTGGACCCGTCGCTCAGCTTCGAATCCATGATGGGCAACAAGGACGAACAGCCGCGCAAGGTCTGGGAGGATCCCGAAGCCCTGGAACTCCTGGCCCGGTCGATGGTCGTCACCGACGATGCCGAACGGCAGAAGATCTTCGACGAGTTGCACCGCCGGCTGATCGATCAGGTCCCGATGATCATGCTGTTCAACGGCTCGGATCTCGCGGCCTTCAATTCGCGGATCGAGGGCTATCGCCCCTGGGCGGCAAGCAAGCCGCGGCTGTGGACCGTGAGCATCGCCGGCTAGCGGACAGCCGCCAGGAGAGAGGAGACCGTTCATGCTGAGGTTCGCGCTGACCCGGATCGCGTTGGCGGTGCCGACCCTCCTCATCGTGGCGGTCTCCGTCTTCCTGTTGATCCGGCTGATTCCGGGGGACCCGGCCCTGCTGATGCTGGGCGACATGGCAGACCCGCACAGCCTGGCCGATTTCAGGCGCTCGCACGGGCTCGACCAGCCGCTGCCGGTGCAGTTCGCCCTGTGGCTCGGCAATCTGGCTGCGGGCGATCTGGGGCGGTCGATCACCACCGGACAGGAGGTCCTGCCGCTGATCTTCGATCGGTTCCTGGTCAGCGCGACCATCGTCGTCGTCGCGGTCGCTCTGGCCAGCCTGGTGGCGGTCCCCGCGGGCATGCTGGCCGCCTGGCGGCAGAACAGCCTGACCGACCTCGCCGTCGTCGCCGGCGCGACGCTGCTGCTTTCGGTGCCCAGCTTCTGGCTCGGCCTTCTGCTTCTGCTCCTGTTCGGGATGAAGCTCGGCTGGTTGCCCGTCGTCGGCTATGTGCCGTTCGGCCAGGATTTCGGCGCGGCGCTGGCCTATATCGTGCTGCCGGTGGCGACGCTGGTGCTGGTCGAGGTCGGCGTCATCGCGCGCATGGCCCGGGCCAGCACGCTCGAGGTGCTGCGCCTCGACTACGTGACCCATGCCCGCGCCAAGGGGCTGTCCGAGCTGGCGGTGATGGGCCGCCACGTCTTCTGGAACGCCTTCGCCCCGACCTGGACCCTGATCGGGCTCATTCTCGGCAACCTGCTGGGCGGCATCGCGGTTGTCGAGACGGTCTTCACGATCCCGGGCCTGGGCCGGCTTCTGGTCGACGCGATCTTCGCGCGCGACTATCCAGTGATCCAGGGCTGTCTCCTGTTCATCGCCGGCGTCTACATCGTCGTGAACCTGGTCGTCGACCTGCTCTACCCCGTCTTCGATCCAAGGGTGACGGCATGACCCGCACATGGTTCGGATTGCCGGCAAGCCCCGGCGCGCTTCTGGGCGGCCTTCTCATCGGCGTCCTGCTGCTGGCAGCGGGGCTCGGGATGGTGTGGACCCCCTATGATCCGCTGGCGATCGACTTCCGGGCCCGCTTGCAGCCGCCGGGGCCCGAACACTGGCTCGGTACGGACGAATTCGGGCGCGACGTCTTCAGCCGGGCGCTGGCCGGCGCGTCGACCAGCGTCTCGATCAGCCTCTTCACCGTTGCCGCCGCCACCGTCGCCGGGATGCTGATCGGCCTTGCGGCCGGCTATCTCAGGGGCTGGACCGACCGGATCGTGGTTTCGATCACCGACGCGCTGCTGGCCTTCCCGGGCATCCTCCTGGCGCTCGGGCTGCTTGCCGTGCTGGGCGCCAACAAGTACGGGATCATCCTCGCGCTCGCGCTCGCCTACACGCCCTCGGTCGTCCGCGTCGTGCGCTCCAACGTGTTCTCGCTGCGCGAGACGGGGTTCGTCGAGGCTTCCAGGGTGATGGGGAACGGGGAGCTTTTCACCATGGCCCGGCACGTCCTGCCGAACTGCATCGCGCCGGTCACGGTGCTGGCCACGGGCATGTTCGGCTGGGTCCTCCTGTCCGAAAGCGCCCTCAGCTTCCTCGGCCTCGGCGTGCCCCCGCCGGCCCCGACCTGGGGCAACATGCTGGCGGCAAGCCGGCCCTACATGTCCCAGGCGCCGTGGCTCGGCATCTATCCGGGCCTCTGCATCGCGCTCACGCTGCTCGGCATCAATCTTCTGGGCGACGCCGTCCGCGATCGCCTGGACCCCAGAATGCGACGGATATGACGACCGGCACCGACGACGCCCTGCTTTCGATCGAGGACCTCCGGCTGGAGGCTGGCCTGGGGCGGGTGATCGCCGAGAATGTCGCCTTTGCCGTTCGGCCGGGCGAGATCGTCGCCGTGGTCGGGGAATCCGGCAGCGGCAAGACCATGGTGGCGCGGGCGGTGCTCGGCCTGCTGCCGCCGCCCGTCGTCGCTACGGCGGGCCGGATCGTCTTCGAGGGCCGGGACCTGCGGACGTTGCCCGGCAGCGCCATGCGCCGGGTGCGCGGCGCGCGGATCGGCATGGTCTTCCAGGAGCCGATGACCTCGCTCAACCCGGCGCTCACTATCGGCCGGCAGCTGGACGAAGGACTCAGGCTCCATACTTCCCTGAGGTCGGCCGAACGGCGCGAACGGATCGTCGCCATGCTGGGCCGCATCGGCATCGACGACCCCGACCGCTGTCTTGCCGCCTATCCGCACGAATTCTCGGGCGGGATGCGCCAGCGCATCATGCTGGCCTCCGTCATGCTGCTGAAGCCCGCCCTCTTGGTCGCGGACGAGCCGACAACGGCCCTCGACGCCCTGGTGCAGCGGGACGTCCTGGAGCTGATGGTCGAGCTCACGCGGGAGAACGGGACATCCGTGCTCCTCATCAGCCACGATCTCTCGATGGTGGCCCGCTACGCCGACAGGGTGGTCGTGATGTATCGCGGCCGGATCGTCGAGCAGGGCGCGACGGATGCGATCCTCCTCTCCCCGCGGCACGATTATACCCGCAAGCTCTTGGAGGCCCTGCCCCGGCGCGGGCGGGCGCGGGCGGTGCCGACGGCGGAGGGCGCGGTGATCGAAGTCCGGAACCTGACGGTCGACTATCCGGGCCGGGCGGGGCTGTTCCGCAAGGGCCGGCCGAAGCGGGCGGTCGACGGCGTCAGCCTTTCGGTCCTGCCGGGCGAGACGGTCGCGGTCGTCGGCGGCAGCGGCTCCGGCAAGACCACGCTGGGTCGCGCGATCATCGGCCTTATCCGGCCGAGTGGCGGGGAGATCCTGTTCCGCGGCAGGAGCGTGATGGGCGGCGGCGGGTCGCGGGAATACCGGCACGGCTGCCAGATCGTCTTCCAGGATCCCTATTCGTCCCTGGATCCGCGCATGCAGGTCGGCGCCATCGTCGCCGAACCGCTGCGCCTCGTCCCGGACCTTTCGGCCGCGGAGCGGGCCGAACGGGTGCGCCGGGTGCTGAGCGATGTCGGGCTCGACGCCGACTATGCCGACCGTTTTCCGCATCAGCTTTCCGGCGGGCAGCGCCAGCGGGTGGCGATCGCGCGGGCGATCGTGCGCCGCCCGGCCTTCGTCGTCGCCGACGAGCCGGTCTCCGCCCTCGACATGACGGTGCAGAAACAGATTCTGCGGCTGTTCGGGGATCTGCAGGAACGCTATGGCTTCGCCTGCCTGTTCATCTCCCACGACCTGGCGGCGGTCGAACAGGTGGCGGACCGGGTCCTGGTCATGAAGGACGGCCGGATCGTCGAGGCGGGCAGCCGGGACGACGTCTTCGACCGACCGCAGCATCCCTATACGCGACGGCTCCTGTCCGCGATCCCGACCCTGGAGCCCCTGCCGGAAGGCGGCTTCCGCCTGTCGGTCCGCCACGGGCAGGAGGCCCTTTCCGCGGTTTCCTAAAGCCCCAGCACGTCCCGCATGTCGTAGAGCCCCGGGGGCTTGCCGTGTCCCCAGAGGGCGGCGCGGACGGCGCCGCGGGCGAAGATGTCCCGGTTCGTCGCCTTGTGGGTCAGCTCGATTCGTTCGCCTTCCGCCGCGAAGACGACCGTGTGTTCGCCGACGACGTCGCCGCCGCGCAGCGTGGCGAAGCCGATCGCCCCCTGCGGCCGCGGGCCGGTGACGCCGTCGCGCGACCGGATCGCCGCCTCGTCCAGGGCTATGCCGCGCCCCGCCGCTGCGGCGCGGCCAAGGCCGAGCGCCGTGCCGGACGGGGCATCGATCTTGTGGCGGTGGTGCATCTCGACGATCTCGATGTCGAAGCTGTCGTCGAGCGTGCGGGCGACCCGCTCCACCATCAGCATCAGAAGGTTGACGCCCAGGCTCATGTTCGGGGCGTGGATCACGGGCGTGTGCCGGGCGGCGAGGCTGAGCGCCCGTTCCTCCGCCTCCTCCAGGCCGGTCGTGCCGACCACGTAGACGGCCTTGCCCTGGGCGGCGAGCGCCGAGAAATGGGCGGTATTGCCGGGGGTCGTGAAATCGATGACGGCGTCGGCGTCGGCGAACAGCGGAACCGGGTCGTCGCCGATCCGGACGCCGCACGGCTCCACGCCGGCCAGCAGGCCCGCGTCCTTGCCGATCGCGGCGCTGCCTTCCCGGGCGACCGCCCCGACCAGTTCGCAGGCGCCGCCCGCGGCCGCCGCCAGGACCTGACGGACGACGGCCTTGCCCATGCGGCCCCCGCTACCGACCACTCCGATTCTCATGACCTCGCTCCTTCTGGATGCCGCCCCCCGGCGTCCGGGCCTGCCTCGTCCCCCCGGCGGGGGCGGGATTAAAGCACAAAGCGTGTCGGCGGGGCAAAACGGCCTTCGGGGCGGGGCTCAGGCCACCAGCGGCCGGCTGCGGGACAGGGTCTCGGCATCGTAGAGAAGCGCGATCTTGTGCGGCTTCTCCAGGCTTTCGGCGGAGGCCAGCCGGCGCCTGGCCTCCGCCAGGATCTCGGGGTCGGTCTGCCCCAGCTCGGGCATCGAGGACAGGAGCGACAGATGCAGGGCGTTCGCCGCCGGGTCGCGCAGCACCCGGTCCAGCCCGTCTTCCCCCGGACGGGCTTCGGCCGCGAGCTGGTCATGGATCTCGTTCGCCCGGGTGAGCACGGGCGGCGGCACGACCTCTTCGGGGATCAGGAACAACCCCCGCTCCTTCGCCCATACGCCGAGCGAGCGCTTGGCGGAGAAGTAGGAGAGCGGGATCGCCAGCAGCAGACCGGCGATCAGCGGAGCGAGCCACCACAGGAGGGACGGCGAGAGATACCAGACAAGCGCGGCGACGAAGACGCCGAACAGCGTGTGGCCGATATGGCGCGCGATCGCCTCGCTCCAGGCGATCTCCGCCTCGTCGCGACGCTGCGTGGTCCAGCTCACGTTCCGTCCCAGCAGGATCTGGGCGACGAAGGTCGACTGGAACAGCATCATCACCGGCGCGAGCAGGGTCGAGAAGACGATCTCCAGGACGACGCCGGCGAACAGCCGACCGGCGCCGCCGCAGGCGAGCGCCTGCATGCGGTTGCGCAGAACCAGGATCAGCCCGAACAGGCGCGGCAGGATCAGCATGGCCAGGGTCACCGCGAACAGGCTGATGGCAAGCGCCCTGTCGAAAATCGGCCAGGTCGGGAAAAGGAAGCTGCCCGATCCGAAATACATG